>NZ_CAKRAH010000025.1 GCF_934294775.1 uncultured Dorea sp. | reverse complement strand
ATCGATAGCCCAAATAAGGAAGATAGTAAGAATAAAAGTAATATTTGAGTTTTTGATTGTAATTTTAAAGAATACATATTTAATATAAAGTAAATAATTATACATATTGTAATAAATGAAAAATATAAAAAAAGTGGAAGATATTTGTGATGTTTTTTGTGCATGAATATACTCCTTTACAAAATAATTTTGATATCTTAATATAACATTTCGTAAAAGAGAAATAAATTTAGATGGAATAAAAGGTATTTGAGGTTGAATAAAAAGTAAAAGATAAACTAAATAGATAAAAATACGAGGGGGAAAGTTATGTTACATATATCAATCTGTGATGATGAGAGCATTATGGTTCAAGAAATGGAAGAAATAGTGACAAAGGCATGTAATGAGAAGAAAATACAATTTCAAATAGAAAAATTCAGAGATGGTGAAGAATTTTTAAAGAATTACATGATCAGAGATGATGAATTAATAATTATGGATATAGACATGCCGATAAAAAGTGGAATCGATGTTATGAAAGAATTAGAAAAGACACAACGTAATGAAATGGTAATATTAGTTACGGCATATGATTCTCTTGCGCTGGACTCAATGGAATATGGACCGTATTGGATTGTTAGAAAGAAAACTATGCAAAAAGACCTTTTTAAAGCGATAAACAGTTTTTTGAAAATGAGAAGTCGAAGTCAAATGGTATTGGAAATACATATCAGGAATGAAATTCGACATATTGCTGTTAAGGAAATTATGTATATAGAAAAATATAAGCATTACAGTTATATACATTTAAGGGATGGGAATATTATTGAAGTTAGAAAGAATATCAGGGATTATGAAAGTGAACTGGCAGGATTAGGATTTGTACGTTCTCATGCCGCTTATATAGTGTCACTTAGATATTGTAAAGAATATTTAAGTGATTATATTGTTCTGGTGGATGGAAGAAAAATTCCAATAAGCAGAGAGCGAAGAAAGATGACGAAAGAACAATTTATGATCAGCAGGAGAAAATGATGGAAAGCTTAAATTTTGTCGTGGGGGAAATATGTAGTTTATTTGAAATAATAATTGTAATAGATTTTATATGCAGTAGTTTGGGATGGAAAGAAAAAATAACACATGAAAATAAATGTTTCGCTATATTAACGATAATATTATTTGGACTTGCCCAAAGCAAGGAAATAATAAATAATGGGGAATTAATTATTGTTATAGCAGATTTACTTATAATAACCGGATTCAGTTGTGTGTGCTTGAACGGTGAATTGAAGAATAAAATCCTGACATGTATTATGCCGTTTTTATTAATTTCGTTAATCAATATTGCATTGATACAGGTTGTTGTATTATTTTGTCATACTACGGTGGGAGATTTTATTGATACTACAAATTATGCTTTTATTATTGCAATGGTTATTTCGAAAGTCATCTTTTGGGTTATTTTGAATCGGATTAAGAATATTATTCGGAAATTATATCTCTATTTATCGACCACGCAGGTCGTAAAAATAAATATTTTAATTATATATACAATAGTTATGGAAATGTGCATTTTATATATGCTTAGTGTTAGAACCATAGAACGCACTACTTTTTATTTGCTTAATCTGATTTCTCTTGGAATATTGCTGTTAAATATATATGTTATACATTCAATATATGATATCTGTAAACAAAATGAGAGATTAATGAGAATGAATTTGGTTAGTTTGCAAAATCAAGAAAACGGACGAAGAATCAAAGAACTTGAAGATGCAGAACAACGAATTAAAAAATTACATCATGATTACAAAAATCATTGCATGAATATGAAAAATTTACTGAGAAAACAAGAACTTCAGCAGTTGGAAGTATATTTAAATAAAATGGCAGGAGAAGAAGGAATAGAGCAAGAATATATAAAAACAAAATGTCCGATTATAGATGCAGTGTTAAATACGAAAATATATCAAAGCAAACGATATAATATAGATATCTCCTGTTATGTATTGGGTGATTTAAAAATAAATGGAATAGAAGTTGCCAGCGTTTTATTTAATTTGCTGGATAACGCGATTGAAGCATCAAAAAATAATAAAAGTGAGAAAACAATAATTTGTCAAGTTGTAGAAACAAGTAGCGATATAGATATTTGTATTAAAAATCATATAGAGAATTCTGTTTTAGAAAATAATAGTAATCTGGACACGAAAAAAGCGAATAAAGAGAACCATGGACTGGGTCTGAAAATAGTTGAAGAAATTGTGGAAAACATGCATGGAATGTGGGAAATATATGAAGAAGACGATATGTTTTGTGTACACATATATTTGCCAATTGGAGAAATAGCCAAATATGTTTGAAATTGAACCAATTATACCGAATTGTTGCAAAGTGAAAAAGAAAGGGTGTAATATGACCCGGGTGATGCGTTCAAATGAAAAAGAAAATTTGTATTCTATTATCAGGAATACTTTTAATATTGCTCGTAGTAGTAGGATATGTGTATTTCAACCAAGCAACAAAAAGTATTATGTATGAAGACTTCCGGATTGAAGGAAGTACTGCAACATACAACTATAATACCAGAACGGGAATGGTAGATTTAAAAATTGTATATAAGGGCGGCGGGTTAAAAAAACTATTTTTAACATCGGATGATGTTATTGGAAATGGGTTTGATTTTATTGTTGATGTCGGTAATTCAATTGCGATATACGATGGAAAACGTAAAAAGTGGGATAAGAGTCTTGACTGACCAGTCGGTTGCAATGGAGCCGGAGCATAATAAAACTTCAACTATATATTTGAAAAAATCAAAACCATCCATTGTAGTAATCACAGATCCATCAGAGAGTATGAAAAATACAAAAAATGAAAGAATAACAAAAGCCAGAGTTTTTGATGTGAATTCAAATGCGGGAGAATATGTCTACGCCTTAGAGTTGGAAGAATGGAATCAGGTAGTACAGGCAGGAATCGGCAGATACATTTTTAAAAAATAAAATTTGACAATTCAACCATATACGTTTTAAATATAAGTATATAGTTAAGAGAGTAAAGAAACCACACAAGAAAAATCATAAGAAAGGAACAGATTATGGGAATTGTCAAAAGAATATTAACGATACTGATTGGCATTGTGTTCATTGCAAGTGTATCAGTTTTAGGAGCAAGCTTCCTGGCCAAGCCGGTGCTGGTAGAAGCAATTGGCCAGGCCGGAATTGATACAGCAATTTCACACAGGATGATGGATGCAGTATTTGGCTATGCAGGAGCAGATGATACGCAGTGGATCGCCAAGATTCAGAATAAGATCGAGAAGAACGAAGAAGTCCAGAATATTACAGAGAAGATCATGGACGAAATGATCAGTGATCTGGCAGCAGGAAAAGATTACAAAGATGTGGATATATCGAAAGAACTGGACAGACTTCTGGAAGATAGTATGCAGGAAATTCAGGATACGAATACGGAACTGAATGAAGATATGCTGAATATGATGAAAAGTCATCTGAAAGAAGAGGCTGAAGATGTACAGAACGTATTAAACAATTACGCATCGGGAATCTATGGAGATATGCAAGATACCAATACTATGCAGGGGAAGGTTGCAAAAGTCTATACGATACTGGTATCAAAGGAATGCAGAATTGCAGCAGGAGTTATCATAATCTTATGTGCAATACTGACGATTCTTTTAGGAAGTCCAAGATACAGAGGAATCTTCTCGCTTGCAGTAGAAAGTGTACTGTGCGGAATCATCTTTGCACCGGGAATCGGACTGCTTGGAAATAAAGCCATGGCATTCTTATCAAACCGGATGCTGGGACGTACGATCAGTGTAAGCTTCGGATCGTTCTTGTGGCTTGGATGCATATTTGCCGGAACGGGTGTAGTATTCCTGATCGTGGGTGTGATTGTGAGCTGGAAAGATAATAGAAGAAAAAAGGGAAGAGATCGATAGGATAATTGACTGGTTGCGAAAGAGCCAGAGTGAATGTAAAGAAGAGTTATAAATAATAGAAGAAAAGGGTATAGAATATAACAGGCAAGAAAGATGTTATGTTCTATACCTTTTGCTTATTATAAAAATGATAATTGACAGCAGATTTCTGTTTTTCGCTATACTAGAAATTTGTAATGAGTCATGATATCATAAAAGAAGTATCTTTTTACAGGACTTTCAGAGTTATATTGAAGAGCAAAGAACAGGAGAAAATCAGACATGGAAACACAACACATCATCCACAATTTTGACCCAATCTACAATGAACATTCCAAGATCCTGATGCTAGGAACCATGCCGTCGCCAAAATCCCGTGAGGTTGGATTCTACTACGGACATCCAAGAAACAGATTCTGGAAAGTGGTATCCGATGTCTGTGGAGAAGCGTATCCGGAGACGAGAGAAGACAAGATTGCATTTGCATTAAGAAATGGTATTGCAGTCTGGGATGTGCTGGCAGGGTGCGATATCAAGGGAGCAGATGACAGCAGCATCCGTAATCCGCAGCCGAATGATCTGAGCAGGATTCTTACAAATGCAGATATCAAAGCAATATTTACGACAGGAACAAAGGCATTTCAATTATATAAGAAGTTCTGTTATCCAAAGACTGGAATTATGGCAATCGGATTACCATCAACCAGTCCGGCAAATTGCAGAACATCGTATGAACAGTTGTATGAGGCGTATTCTGAAATTAAGAAATATATATAACAAAAATGAAAATAGATATCAGATGTGAGCTAAATAAGTGAGGAGCAAGAAAGAAGGAATATTGAAATATATGAACCGCGAAGAACGAGTAAGAATACTGATCGACTACCTGAAAAAGGAAAATACAGGCTACGCATCACTTGCCGATCCGGTGGATTATGCAGGCAGGAGAAGACTTCTTAGAAGTCTTATGAATGTCCGCTGGCCGGGCGAGGCAGATCAGGAGTATACAAGACTACAAGATGAATTATTACAGGAAGAAGCAGAACAGAAAGGAATCGTAGAGTGGGAAAAACTTCCAACAATAGGTGGACAATTTCCGTGTGAGACCATCAAAAATGTGGATAAGATTGCTCTCTGGCGGGGAGATATCACAAGACTTTCAGTGGATGCAATCGTAAATGCAGCAAACAGCCAGATGCTTGGCTGTTTTGTTCCGTGTCATGGCTGTATCGATAATGCGATTCATTCGGCAGCAGGTATCCAGCTTCGGAATGAATGTGCACAGATCATGGAAGCACAAGGACACGAAGAACCAACCGGGAAGGCGAAGATTACAAAAGGATATAATCTTCCGGCAAAGCACGTCATTCATACCGTAGGTCCGATCGTTGGCATGCAGGTGACAAAAAAGCAGGAAGAAGAATTAAAGTCGTGTTATCTGAATTGCATGAAGCTGGCAGAAAAAGAGGGACTTAAGTCGATTGCATTTTGCTGTATCTCTACAGGAGAATTTCATTTTCCGAATAGGCTGGCGGCAGAGATTGCGGTGAAGATGGTAGATAAGTACTTATCATCTTCAAAATTAGAACGGGTAATATTTAATGTGTTCAAGGAAGAGGATTATAACATATATAAGAAATTATTTGGATAAATATTATGACAGGAGGAACTGGTAAGATGAGGAGTTTAACAGATACATTTACATTGAAAAATAAGATGGGTATTCCGTGCATTGGGTATGGAACATGGAAGACTCCGGACGGTGACACAGCTTTATCTAGTGTAAAGGCTGCTATTGAATCCGGATACAGACATATTGATACGGCAGCAGCTTATGGCAATGAAAGCAGTGTTGGAGAAGGTATAATCCAAAGTGGTATTGCAAGAGATGAGTTATTTGTTACAAGCAAGGTATGGAATACGGAGCGTGGATATGATAAGACGATGAAGGCATTTGAGAAAACCTGCAAAGATCTGAAGATGGGTTATCTGGATATGTATCTGATTCATTGGCCGGCATCTCAGCATCAGTTTGAAAACTGGGAGGAACTTAACCTTTCTACATGGAAAGCAATGACAGAGCTTTATAAAGCAGGAAAAATAAAAGTAATTGGAGTATCTAATTTTATGCCGCATCATTTAAAAGCATTGATGGAGACAGAAGTGACACCGATGGTTGATCAGATCGAATTTCATCCTGGATGTATGCAGGATGAAACAGTAAGCTACTGTAAAAATAATGGGATTCAGGTAGAGGCATGGAGTCCGCTTGGAAATGGACGTATCTTGGAAGATTCCACATTACAGGAAATCGCACAGAAATATGGTAAATCTGTTGCACAACTTTGTATCCGCTGGTGCCTTCAGCACGACATACTGCCGCTGCCAAAATCCGTAACACCATCACGTATTAGAGAAAATGCGGAAGTCTTTGATTTTATCCTGGATGAGAATGATATGGAAAGAATAGACAGCATGGGAAATTTTGGCGGGTCTGGATCACATCCGGATAAGATTGATTTTTAAGGAAGGACAATTATGGACAATCTGATATTTAGTTTAAATGCAACAGTTCCCATTTTCTTAATGATGATATTGGGACTGTTCTTCAATAAGATTGGTTGGATGGACGAAGATTTTGCTAATAAGATGAACAAATTCGTCTTCCGGATTCCGTTGCCGGTATTATTATTCGGTGATCTGGCAGTCGTAGATATTAAAGAAGCGTGGGATACGAAATTCGTGATCTTCTGCTTTATCATTACACTGATCAGCATTACGATCGCAATTGGAATCTCCTGCCTGTTAAAAGATAGAAATATCCAGGGAGAATTTATCCAGGGAGCATACAGAAGCAGTGCTGCACTTCTTGGAATTGCATTTATCCAGAATATCTACGGCAATTCCGGACAGGCACCGCTTATGATCATCGGAAGCGTGCCGCTTTATAATATCATGGCAGTTGTTGTACTGTCGTTTTTTAAGCCGGGACAAAAAGGAATGGATAAAGCACTGATTAAAAAGACACTGATCGGTATCATTACAAATCCAATCATCATCGGTATTGTAGCCGGTTTAGTGTGGTCAGCACTGAAGCTTCCGATGCCGGTGATCTTACATAAGGCAGTCAGCAGCGTTGGTGGTGTAGCAACACCGATGGGACTAATGGCAATGGGGGCTACATTTGATATTAAGAAAGCATTTGGTAAGATCAAACCGACTGTGATTGCTGCATTTATCAAATTAATTGGCTTTGTAGCGGTATTCATGCCGCTTGCTGTGGCAATCGGATTTAGAAAAGAGAAGCTGATTGCAATTCTGGTCATGCTTGGATCGGCAACAACAGTCAGCAGTTTTGTTATGGCTAAGAATATGGGACACGAGGGAGTATTATCTTCCAGCGTAGTTATGCTCACGACCATGTGTAGTGCATTTACCCTGACCGGATGGCTCTATATAATGAAGTGTTTCGGCCTGGTATAGAAGCCTGGTGGAAGGAATGAATATCTGAAGAAACCATTGCAGAACTCCTTAAGAGTTTCTGAAAAATACCTAAACTCCTTGACAAATGGGGACTTGATGGCTATCATATTCAGTAGTTTATACATAAAGGCATTGAAGAAGAGGAGTACGCGTAAGTTCGTCCATACCAGAGAGAGTGATCCATCGGCTGAGAGACACTTAAGGAATACGAGACGTTGGAAGGTAGCTTCGGAGCCGGATGAATGAACCTGATACTTATGAACATCAGCATTAGTACATCCCGGAGTCGTTCCCGTTAAAGAATAAGATGAGATATATAGTGAAGAATTTCTTCCTATATAATGAAGGTGGTACCGCGACTACAATCGCCCTTTACGTAATGTAAAGGGTTTTTTCATGTAATAAAAAAATGTGAAAAAAGTGTGAAATGAGGAGGAAACTATGAGCGAAAACCTGGAAAAGACTTACAATCCCAAAGCGATTGAAGCAAAATTATATGAAAAATGGTGTGATAACAAATATTTCCACGCCGAAGTAGACAGAAGCAAGAAACCATTTACTACAGTAATGCCGCCACCGAACATTACCGGTAAGCTTCACATGGGACATGCCCTGGATAATACACTGCAGGATATCCTGATCCGCTATAAGAGAATGCAGGGATACAATGCACTCTGGATCCCGGGAACAGACCATGCGGCTATCTCTACTGAGGTTAAGGTTACAAACCAGTTAAAAGAAGAAGGAATTGATAAAAAAGAATTAGGAAGAGAAAAATTCCTGGAAAGAACATGGCAGTGGAAAGAAGAATATGCAGGAACCATCGAAGGTCAGTTAAAGAAATTAGGTGTATCCTGTGACTGGGACAGAGAACGTTTCACAATGGACGAAGGATGTTCCAAAGCAGTAGAAGAAGTATTCATCAAATTATACAACGAAGGATACATTTACAAAGGATCCAGAATCATCAACTGGTGCCCGGTATGTAAGACGTCCCTTTCCGATGCAGAGGTTGAGCATGAGGAACAGGATGGATTCTTCTGGCATATCAAATATCCAATCGTTGGAACAGATGATTACCTTGAGATTGCAACTACACGTCCGGAGACATTACTTGGAGATACTGCAATCGCAGTTCACCCGGATGATGAAAGATACAAAGATATCGTAGGAAAAATGTGTAAACTGCCACTGACAGACAGAGAGATTCCGATTGTTGCCGATTACTATGTAGACAAAGAGTTTGGAACAGGTGCGGTTAAGATCACACCTGCACATGACCCTAACGATTTCGAAGTTGGAAAACGTCACAACCTGCCTGAGATCAACATCATGAACGATGATGCAACGATCAACGAGCAGTACGGTGGAAAATACGCCGGAATGGACCGCTACGAGGCAAGAAAGGCGATGGTAGCTGATCTGGAAGAACAGGGATACCTGGTAAAAGTAGTTCCACATTCTCATAATGTAGGAACACATGACCGTTGTCACACAACTGTAGAGCCAATGATCAAGCAGCAATGGTTCGTTAAGATGGAAGAGCTTGCAAAACCAGCCATCGAAGCAATTAAGAATGGTGACTTAAGATTCGTTCCGGAACGTTTTAACAAGATCTACCTGCACTGGCTTGAGAATATCCGTGACTGGTGTATTTCCCGTCAGATCTGGTGGGGACACAGAATCCCGGCTTACTACTGCGATGAATGTGGTGAAGTAGTTGTCGGACACGGCGCACCGGAAAAATGCCCGAAATGCGGATGCACACACTTTACACAGGACGAAGATACACTGGATACATGGTTCAGTTCAGCACTGTGGCCATTCTCAACACTTGGATGGCCGGATAAGACAGAAGATCTGGATTACTTCTATCCGACAGATGTATTGGTAACAGGTTATGACATCATCTTCTTCTGGGTAATCCGTATGGTATTCTCAGGATACGCACATACTGGAAAGGCACCATTCCATACAGTATTTATCCATGGTCTGGTTCGTGACTCACAGGGACGTAAGATGAGTAAATCTCTTGGAAATGGTATAGATCCACTGGAGATCATCGATCAGTATGGTGCAGATGCACTCCGTATGACACTGATGACAGGTAACGCACCTGGTAATGATATGCGTTTCTACAATGAACGTGTAGAAGCAAGCCGTAACTTTGCAAATAAAGTATGGAATGCTTCCAGATTTATCATGATGAACTTAGGCGACAAAGAGCTTAAGAAACCAGCTGATTTCACAGTACGTCCGGCTGACAGATGGATCATGTCCAAGTGCAACAACCTTGTAAAAGATGTAACAGAGAACATGGATAAGTTCGAGCTTGGTATCGCACTTTCCAAGATCTATGACTTCTTATGGGATGAGTTCTGCGACTGGTACATCGAGATCGCAAAATACCGTATCTACCATGCAGAGGAAGATCCACAGGGAGCAAACGATGCATTATGGACACTGAAAGAAGTACTGAAGAAATCTCTGAAACTGCTTCATCCATATATGCCATTCGTTACAGAAGAGATTTACAGCAAGTTAGTACCGGAAGAAGAGTCACTTATGATGTCTGACTGGCCGGTATATGAAAAAGACTGGAACTTCCCGATCGCAGAGAACATTGCAGATCACTACAAAGAGATCATCCGTGGTATCCGTAACGTACGTGCAGAGATGAATGTTCCAAATTCAAGAAAAGCAACTGCTTATGTTGTATGTGAAGATGAACAGCTCGGATCAGGACTTGCAATGTTAAGTAACGCAGCACAGAATATGGCAGCACTTAATAAACTGGTACTTCAGAAGACAACAGAAGGTATTGCAGAAGATGCAGTATCTATCGTAGTTCCGGATGCAACGGTGTATCTTCCACTGGAAGAGCTGATCGACTTTGAGCAGGAGATTGAGCGTCTGACAAAGGAAGAGGCAAGACTTACCAAAGAGGTCGCACGTTCAAACGGAATGCTGAATAACGAAAAATTTGTAAGTAAAGCACCGGCCGCAAAGGTTCAGGAAGAAAGAGAAAAACTTGAGACTTACCAGCAGATGATGGCACAGGTGAAAGAAAGACTGGAAGGCTTAAAAGCAAAACAGGCTTAGACTTATAAACATCAGGAATATAAATAATCAGATTTATAAACAATAACTAGGTTCCGCAGCTATCGGTAACAGGATGGCTGCGGATTAGATATCAAAGGGGATTATATGAAACGATTTCAAGGGAAAAAACTTCAGTTAAAAAAACCGGATATCAAGGGTAAAATCCGCAAAATAAAAAATTTGAAGAAAGAGGATGTCATTGCATACTGGAAAGGCAGACATGAACGACGTGAGAGAATATTAGAAGCAAGACGCAACAGCGCATTTGCAAAGAAGATGCAGCCGGTCTATGCATTCATGAACCGATTCTCTTTGATATTTCATGCACTGCTTGCATGCATCATTAACTTTGTGATAGAAGCTATTTCAAGACATTCTATCGTAGCAGCATGGTCATATATGACGGGGACACCGCTTGTCTTCCTGTATAATGCATTTATGATCTTTGTGACCTTTTCAATTGTATATCTGTTCAAACGAAGGATATTTGTCAGGATCATCATCAGTGCGTTATGGATTATCATCGGTATTGCGAATGGATATATCCTGTTAAAGCGTGTCACACCGTTCAACGCACAGGATCTTAAGATCGCAGGAGACGGAATTGCACTGATTAATAATTATTGTAATGGTTTTGAAGTGGTGGTACTTTCAGTCGGCATCGTGGCACTTTTGATCTGGCTTGTCTCTATGTGGAGACGTGGCGGACAGTATGCCGGAAAAGTACATCATCTTCTGGCACTGTCCGGAATTGTGGCATGTGGTGTTCTCTATACGTTCGTTACCAATATGGCAATAGATAAGCGTGTGGTATCCACATATTTTGGAAATATTGCGTTTGCTTATGAAGATTATGGTCTGCCATACTGCTTCTCCGCAAGTCTTTTCAATACGGGAATCAGTGAACCGAACGGATATACCAAAAAGGCAATGGCTAAGATCGATAAAGACGGTGAACTCAATAAAAGTACAACAAGCCGTTCTTCAGATGAACTTCCGAATATCATTGTAGTACAGTTAGAGTCGTATTTTGATGTGGCAAATGCAGAGTTCTTTACGACATCGGAGGATGCGTGCCCGAACCTGCACAATCTGTATAAGAATTATTCGTCAGGATATTTTAAAGTACCATCCGTAGGAGCCGGTACAGCGAATACAGAGTTTGAGGTACTGACAGGTATGAACCTGCGTTACTTTGGACCTGGAGAATATCCATATAAGACATATACAAAGAAGCATCCGACAGAGAGTGCGGCAACAGCACTTGCATCTCTTGGATATGGAACACATGCATTACATGACAATACAGGTAATTTCTACAGCCGTGCAAATGTATTTAACAATATGGGATTTGATACATTTACCAGTAAGGAATTCATGAACGTGCTTCAGACGACGGAAAACGGATGGGCAAAGGATGAGATCCTGACACAGCATATTATGGAAGCGATGGATACGACAAAGCAGGAAGACTTTGTATTTACCGTCAGTGTACAGGGACATGGTAACTATCCGGAGACACAGCTGATCGAGAATCCGAAGATCAAAGTCGAGGGAATCGAAGATGAAGCACTGAAGAATAAGTGGGAATATTATGTCAACCAGGTCTATGAGATGGATCAGTTCGTAGGAGATCTGATTAAAGCTGTGGAAGAAAGAAATGAACCATCCGTAGTCGTATTCTACGGAGACCATCTTCCAACCATGGGACTGAAAGCGGAGGACTTAAAGAGTCGTTACTTATACAATACGAACTACGTAATGTGGGATAACATCGGACTTGAAAAACAGGATAAGAATGTCCCGGCGTACCAGTTGATGTCAGAGGTACTGAACAGACTGGATATTCATTCTGGTACAGTATTCAATTATCATCAACAGAGAAAGGGAAGCAAGAATTACCTTTCAGATCTGGAACTTTTACAGTACGATATCCTGTATGGAAAACAGTATGTATACAACGGAAAACCACCGATCACAGAAGGACATATGGTGATGGGAATCCGGGATGTATCACTGAGCAGTATTGTGCCACAGCTTTCGAGCGGTTACAGTCTGTATGGTGAGAACTTTACGAAGTACAGCAGGGTGTATGTCAACGGCGAGAAGCAAAAGAGCAGTTTCCTTAATAATACCCGCATCAATCTGTCTGAGACAGAATTACAGGACGGAGATATAATACAGGTAGGACAGGTAGGATCCAGTGATACGATCTTCCGTATGTCGGATAAATACATTTATCAGAATGGACAGCTTGTCAAACAGGAAGGTACAGCAACCGATAAGACGAAGTCTTGGGTAGGTCAGGAGTATGATGTTAATTAAAAAAGAACCAGAAGCGTTCACATATGAAGAAGCGGCAGCGTATATTGAAGAACTTCCAAAGTTCACAAGAAAACATACGCTGGAGCACACAAAATTATTTTTAAAACGATTAGGTAATCCGGCCGTGGACAGAAAAGTTGTCCACGTAGCCGGTACAAATGGAAAAGGGTCTGTATGTGCATACTTACAGGCCATTCTTATGGCAGAGGGGAAGAGAACGGGGTTCTTTACATCCCCTCATCTTGTATCTGTAAATGAGCGGATACGGGTAGATAATGTACAGATTGATAATGAGACATTTCTGGAAGTATTCCGGGAAGTACTGAAAACTGTATATGAGATGGTGGAAGACGGAATCGAGCATCCTTCGTATTTTGAGTTCTTGTTCGGGATGGGAATGAAAGCTTTTGAAAAGACGGATGTAGAATACATTGTCTTAGAGACCGGACTTGGCGGAAGACTGGATGCGACGAATGCACTTGAGAAGCCTTCGGTAACGGTGATCACATCGATCAGTCTGGATCATACTGCAATTCTAGGAGATACGATTGAAAAAATTGCCGGAGAAAAAGCAGGGATCATCAAGCCTGAAGTACCGGTATTTTTTGACGGAAGTAATGAAAAAGCTTCGGAAGTGATCCGGAAGAAAGCAAAAGAACAGGGCGCATCCTGTAGAGAAGTTACGAAAAATGCGTATGAAATTAAGGAAGTTCACCGCAAATATATTGCATTTTCCAGAAGGAGTGCGTATGATAAAGATGTTATCTTCAAGGTGCCAATCTGTGGATGCTATCAGGCGATGAATGCAGAGCTTGCACTGGAGACGGCAGAATATCTGTTGTCAGGGGAAGAGATACATATAGAAAAATGGAAAAAAGCACTGGAAGGCTTAAGATGGGAAGGCAGGATGGAGCGTGTCGCAGAACATATTACTGTGGATGGAGCGCATAATCCGGGAGCCATGGAAGCCTTTGTAGAGAGTGTGAAAGCACTGGATGAGAGTGAACGCGGAGAGATTGTATTATTATTTTCGGCGGTGTCGGATAAGAAGTATGATCAGATGATAGAATATCTGTGTAAGAATCTTGAGATAAAGGCCTGTGTCGTTACGCAGATACAGGATGAAAGAGGCGTTCCGGCAGAAGAACTTGCGGAGATATTCCGTAAATATACAGAGAAACCAGTGTACTGCAAAGAAGAATTAGAAGAGGCTTTAAAGATAGCCAAAAAGGAACGGGGAGAATCCGGGGAAATCTATTGTCTGGGATCGTTATACCTCGTTGGAATGATAAAGAAGTTACTGGCGGGAGGTGCCACAGATGCTTAATTTTGAAGAGGAATTAAAGAAATTCCAGCCAAGTCTGGAAGTAGAGGAACTGGGAGATGCAATCTATCAGGATGATCTGACAGACATGACAGATCTTTTAAGAGAAGTACTCGAACAGACAAAACAGGATGATCTACAGTAAGCTGCGGTAAAGGAAAAATAGAGGGTAGTATATGGATTATACAACAAAACTGGCGTACCAGTCGAACTACTGGTATAATGATGGACTTAAGAAAGCAAACATCCGGGATCTGACCGGAGCAATCAACTCATTGAAGAAGAGTTTGCAATATAACAGAGATAATATTGCTTCCAGAAATCTTCTGGGACTGGTCTATTACGGAAGAGGGGACGTGGTAGAAGCACTTACTGAGTGGGTACTTAGTAAGAACCTTCAGCCGAAAGAGAATATTGCCAACTATTACATTAAAAAAGTAAAAGAAAAACAAGAAGATCTTGACCGGATCAATCAGGCAATTAAAAGATACAACCAGGCACTGGATTACTGTTACCAGAAAAATGAAGACCTTGCCATGATCCAGTTAAAGAAGGCCATTGAGCTTCATCCGGCATATGTAAAGGCATACCAGCTTCTGACACTGCTTTATATTCATGGTGAACAGTATGCAGAAGCAAGAAAGAATATCCGGATCGCACACAAACTGGACAAGACAGATGATATAACCATGCGCTATATGCATGAATTGAATCAGGTACGTAAGGCAAGAAATATCAAACTGATCACGGACGACAGTGCGAATAAGAATAAAAAGAAAAAAGCAAAACAGACAGTCACATACAACATAGGAAACGAGACGATCATCCAGCCGGTAACGACCGGACTGAAAGATAATGTAGGACTTCACAGTATGATCAACATTGTACTGGGAGTAATTGTAGGAGTAGCAGTGATGGCATTTCTCATTATGCCGGCAGTGTCTGCTTCCAAGGAAAGTAAGACCAATCAGCAGACAACCAAATTCAGTGACCAGATTGCAACACAGAAGTCACAGATCAGCGCATTGAAAAAAGAACTGGAGACATATAGAAATAATGCTAAGGCGGCCGAAAGTGCACAACAGTCGGCAGAAAGCGCCAAGAACAGCTATGAAGCATTGATGTCTGTAGTGAATCATTATTCAAACGGTGATATGACCAATGCGGAGATGGCAGAGCAGCTGCTTCAGATCAATGCAGATACACTGGGAGATTCTGGAAAGACAGAGTATGAATATCTGAAAGGACAGATATACCCAAGAGTATGCTCCAGCTTATATGCAACTGCAAAGAAGAATTACCAGTATGGCAATTACGATACTTCCATTACGAATCTTGAGGAAGTTCTTAAAATGGATGAAAGCTATCAGGACGGAGCAGCACTGCTCCTTCTTGCACAGTCCTATGAAAAACAGGGAGATCAGGATAAAGCCAACAGCTATTATCAGAAGATCATAGATTCATACGGTGGAACGGTATCAGCAACTGCGGCCCAGCAGGCACTGGATAATCAGAGCAGTAAAAAGAGCAAGAAGAGCAACGAGTAAAAGATTATAACAGATACAGAAGAGAAGGATATACACGAAGAAGGTGTATGTCCTTTTTTGTTAATGAAACGGGGGAACTTATATTATGAAATATCAGGTACAGGAAAACTGTCTGACCATATTTTTACCGGGAGAGCTGGATCATCATAATGCAGAAGAGATCCGCCGGGAATCGGATCATCTGATCGAGCATAACCATATACGATATGTCATATTTGATTTTGCAGATACAAAGTTCTGTGACAGCTCCGGGATCGGGGTGATCATGGGAAGATACCGGAGGGTCTATATGTTAGGTGGAGAAGTGTGCGCAGTACATACAAGTGACAGAATCCGGAAGATTCTGACGATGTCAGGAGTTACTAAAATTATGCAGATATATGAGGAGGACAAGTAGATGGAAAATACGAATGAAATGATGCTAAGTTTTGACAGTTATTCAACGAATGAATCATTTGCAAGAGTAGCGGTAGCGGCGTTCATGACATCGCTGAATCCAACTGTAGAAGAAGTCGCAGATGTAAAGACAGCGGTGTCAGAAGCAGTGACCAATGCGATTATCCATGGATATGACAATGAAGTGGATAAAATCCGGATACACTGTAAGACCAGGGGAAATGTTCTCTATATTGAGATCATAGATCATGGAAAAGGAATGGAAGATGTAGAAAAAGCCATGGAACCATTATTCACCACAAGACCGGAGCTTGACCGTTCCGGAATGGGATTTTCATTTATGGAAGCTTTCATGGATAAGGTGGAAGTCGTATCAGGAATTGGAAAGGGAACGATTGTTAAGATGGAAAAAACAATCGGAAAAGGACGAAAGGCAGTATGGACCACACAATCGCTTTGATTCAGAGATCTCACGAAGGGGATGAAGAAGCAAGAGCACAGATTGTAGAGGAAAATGCGGGACTGGTCTGGTGTGTGGTACGCAGATTTAGCGGAAGAGGAATCGAGATGGAAGATCTCTTCCAGATAGGGAATATCGGCCTTCTAAAAGCCATTGATAAGTTCAACCTGGATTATGATGTCAGATTTTCAACATATGCAGTGCCAATGATCAGCGGAGAGATCAAAAGATTTCTAAGAGATGACGGGATGATAAAGGTCAGCAGGTCGTTAAAAGAACTGGCATATAAAGCCTGGCAGGGGCAGGAAGTGTTAAGTAAAAGACTGGGAAGAGATGCAACCGTTCAGGAACTGGCAGAGTATCTGGATGTACAGGCGGAAGAACTGACGATGGCAATGGATGCCTGTACCGATGTGGAGTCGCTGCACCGGCCAATCTATCAGAAAGAAGGACAGGAGATGGAACTTCTGGACAAACTGTCAAAAGAAAATGCAGGAGGCAATCAGGAAGAAGACCGGATTGAAAATCAGATTCTGCTAAAAGAGCTGTTAAAAAGTCTGGATAAAGAAGAGAGGCGTCTGATCTATCTGCGGTATTTTGCAGAAAAGACACAGGCGCAGATTGGAAAGGAACTTGGAATATCACAGGTACAGGTATCCAGGATGGAAAAGAGGATATTAAAAAATTTAAGATCGAATATTTAAAAAGGCGCGTCATGTATAGTCTTCTTGGGAATCAGACATACTAATTCACAAAGCTTAGCTGAAAAAGAGGGTGAAGAAGTGGAAGAAGGAAGAAGAAAAATCAGGGCGTGCCTGATTTTTGTAGTTGCAGTGGCTGTGATCATCGGCACAATCTATTATGTACATGATGTAAAGGGGAGCCGCAAGGTAAATGAAGGAACACTGATAGAAAATACAATGGAGAAGATAGTTTTAACAGGCACATCGTAATAGAAAAAGAGGTGAAAGATTTGGCAGGAACAAGTGGAACCATATATATCAAAGCAGACAGAAATACAGAGGTAAATAAAAAGTCAGTCACACTAGGAGATGTACTTAAAACAGAGTGCACCAATCCGGCGATGCTGGCGAAGATACGGACCATGCATCTTCTGACATTTCATCATACAGATAACAAAAAAAGCAACCGTACAGTAGTGTCCGTTCTGAAAGTAATCCAGAAGATCCATGAGACTTATCCGGATGTGACAGTGGAGAATCTGGGAGAAGCAGACTTTATCGTGACATATGAAGAACAGGATGGAAAAGGTGGAATATGGCACATATTGAAGATCACAGCGGTTGTACTGACGAGTTTCTTTGGGGCTGCATTTTCTACGATGGCATTTAACAATGATGTAGGTGTTACGAAAATGTTCGGACAGATCTATGAGCTTCTGACGGGAAAGGAATCCAATGGATTTACGGTACTGGAACTTACTTACTGTATTGGAATTGTGATAGGGATTATCGTATTTTTTAATCATTTTGGAAAGAAGCGGATATCGGTAGATCCGACTCCGATGGAGGTAGAGATGCGGTTATATGAAAATGATATTCAGACAACACTTGTAGAAACCTATGCAAGAAAGGAGAAAGAACTGGATGTGGATAAAGGATGTCATGCTGGCAATACTGGGACTTAGTGCCGGTATTACAGCGGCGGGTGGACTTTTTTCATTTATCATTGGTCTGGGAGTGGTATCGGATTTTGCGGACCGGACGCATACGGGAGAGCATGTGATGCTGTATGAAGATACAATTGCTGTGGGTGGGAGCATAGGAGCAGTAATATCCATCTATCCTATTACAATGCCACAGGAGCTTGTAAAGTATCTGATACCGGTAGTAGGGCTTTTCAGTGGCATATTTGTAGGATGCTGGGCCATGGCACTGACGGAGATGCTGGATTTGTTCCCTATCTTCATACGAAGGATCCGGATGGTAAGAGGAACGGCTGCGGTTATTATAGGAATTGCACTTGGAAAAGGCCTGGGAGATTTATTATTCTTTTGGAAACGGTGGTAGAAGGGAGGGCGGATAAGGAAGACGGATAAAAGAAGAAAAATAGAAAGATGGATAAAGAAAGACAGATAAAAGAAGAAAAATAAAAAGATAGATAAAGAAAGACAGATAAAAGAAAAGGAATAAAAAAGATGGATAAGGAAAGACAACAGAAAGCATATAAGAACTATGTCAAACAAAAGACACCCGTACACAGTCTTCCGGCCAATATGGTGAAAGCATTCGTGACGGGTGGGCTTATCTGTGTGATTGGACAGGTGATATTGAATCTGTGTGAGAACGCGGGAATGGATAAAGATATCAGTGGGGGCTGGTGTTCCATGATACTGGTACTGGCAAGTGTCCTTCTTACAGGAGCAGGAATCTATCCACAGATTGCAAAATGGGGCGGAGCCGGTGCACTGGTACCAATCACGGGATTTGCCAACTCGGTGGCGGCTCCTGCAATTGAATATAAAAAAGAAGGACAGGTGATGGGAATCGGCTGCAAGATATTCACAATAGCAGGACCGGTGATCCTGTATGGGATATTTACAAGCTGGGTGTTAGGTTTTATATATTGGATTCTTAGAATGGCTAAGATTGTATAAAAGAAGATAAATGATAAATTGCAGGAAGAAAAGAAACAGACGACATAACAGAAAGCAGGAGAAAATGGAAAGAGGACAACGGTAATGGTAAAAGGAAAACAAAGTATTGCATTTGAAACACCTCCTTATATTGAAGAAAGTGCATCTATAGTAGGAAAGAAGGAAGGCGAAGGGCCGCTTGGTACACTGTTTGACATGGTGGAGGAGGACAATCTGTTCGGGGAAAAGACATGGGAAGAAGCCGAAAGCACCATGCAAAAAGAAGCGTGTCTTCTGGCACTTGGCAAAGCACATCTGGAACCGGAAAAGATCAGATATCTGTTCGGCGGGGATCTTTTAAGACAGGGAGTTGCAACGTCTCTTGGTGTAGAAGAGCTGCAGATCCCGATGTTCGGGTTATACGGGGCATGTTCTACTTCAGGAGAAGCACTGGCTCTGGCATCTATGAGTGTGGCAGCAGGATACGGAGAACGGATGCTTGCAGTAACATCGAGTCATTTTGGAAGTGCCGAAAAAGAATTCCGTTTTCCACTTGGTTATGCGAATCAGAGACCTTTGTCGGCGCACTGGACAGTAACCGGAAGTGGAGCATTTATCGTGGGAAAATCTAAGAGCCATGTGCGGATAAGTGGAGTAACAGTTGGGAAAATTGTGGATTACGGACTGAAGGATTCCCAGAACATGGGGGCATGTATGGCACCGGCGGCATGCGATACAATCATACAGAATCTGGAAGATTTTGCAAGAAAAGAAGAAGACTATGCAAGGATTATAACCGGAGATCTCGGGTATGTCGGTCAGAGTATTCTGTTCGATCTGATGCGTGGCAAGGGATATGATATTAAGAAGAATCACATGGACTGTGGGATGACGATTTTCGATCAGAATCTGCAAGATACACACGCGGGTGGGAGTGGCTGTGGCTGTGCGGCTGCGACGCTTTCGGCATATATCCTTCCAAAGATCAGCAGAGGTGAATGGAAGAAAGTTTTGTTCGTTCCAACCGGAGCACTGATGTCCACCGTCAGCTATAACGAAGGGGCAAGTGTCCCGGGGATTGCACATGGAATTGTGCTGGAACATTGTTAGAGGGAGGTGGAGGATATGGATTATATGAACGCATTCTGGGTAGGCGGACTGATCTGTGCACTTGTACAGATCTTATTGGACAGGACCAAACTGATGCCTGGAAGAATCATGGTATTACTGGTGTGCAGCGGGGTGGTTCTTGGTGCACTTAAGATCTATCCGGTAATTCAGGATTATGCAGGAGCAGGGGCAAGTGTGCCGCTTCTTGGATTTGGTAATTTATTATGGAAAGGCGTTAAAGAAGCAGTAGAAAAAGAAGGATTCATCGGAATCTTCATGGGAGGGTTCAAAGCAAGTGCGGTAGGAATATCGGCAGCTCTCATCTTTGGCTATCTGGCATCACTTGTCTTCGAGCCAAAGATGAAAAAATAAAGCATTTGAATATCTTTCTCAAAGTGTGAGATGTATCTTGTAGAAAGCATTTTCAGACACACGTTAGAGCTGTGCGTCCATACCTGCAAGAGAAGCCATTGGTTTTTTGAAGAAATGATTGAATGCAGCAATCGCACGCCCTACTCCGATGACAAAGTCCCCGGTAAAAATAAGAGTGTTTCATGTAAATGTCACTTCTTTCTAAATAGAATTTCCAGAATGTCTCTGAAAGAATCAGTCATTATAGAAAATATTTTTTCAGAATCATTCTAATTAAGTATAACTAGATAAATGTAATCTGACAACCTAAAAACACCCGGCAGAGACTATCAGGAAGACAGTCCCCGCCGGGTATTATATATCGCTACCGGATTAGATTCTAAAGTATATAGACAGAGTCAATAGCAATCCTCTGCCTGGTGTATCTGCCATATATTGGCATTATCGTACACAAACTATGAGAGAACCGCAAGGAGTTGGTTCTCTGAAAACAGGAAAATTAAGCAAGTTCTTCACCTGTAATCATCTTGTAGCACTGAAGATATTTGTCGATTGTTTTCTGAACAACGTCATCTGGAAGAGTCCAGTCATTGTCAGGATTAGAAGTCAGCCAGTCACGTGCAAACTGTTTGTCAAAGGATGGCTGTCCGTGTCCTGGTTCATAACCTTCTACAGGCCAGAAACGGGAGCTGTCAGGTGTCAGCATCTCATCACCGATCACCATGTTACCATCTTCATCAAGACCGAATTCGAATTTTGTATCGGCGATGATGATACCACGGCTTAATGCATAGTCTGCACATTTTTTATAGAGTGCGATTGTACAGTCACGAAGTTTGGATGCGTATTCTTCACCTTTTCCAGGGAAATATTTCTCAAGGTGTGCAATACTCTGCTCATAAGAAATATTTTCGTCATGATCTCCAATCTCAGCCTTTGTAGAAGGTGTATAGATTGGCTCTGGAAGCTTGTCAGATTCTTTTAAGCCTTCTGGAAGTTTGATGCCGCATACGGTACCATTTTCCTGATAACTCTTCCAGCCGCTTCCTGTGATGTAACCACGTACGATACACTCGATCGGAAGCATCTCAAGCTTTTTGCACATCATGCTGTTACCGTCGTATTCTGGTTTCTGGAAGAATTCAGGCATATCTTTTACATCAGTAGAAATCATATGGTTAGGAAGAATGTCTTTTGTCAGGTCGAACCAGAATTTAGACATCTGTGTCAGAACTGTTCCCTTTTTAGAAACAATGTTCTTAAGAATTACATCAAAACAACTGATACGATCAGTGGCAACCATAATCAGGCTGTCTCCGTTATCATAGATTTCACGGACTTTACCTTCTTTTATTGGTTTCATAACAATACCTCGCTTATTTATTATTTTTTTTAATATGTCCTCACTAATAGTCAAACAGATTTTGCAAGAAAAAACAATAGTAAATTGCAAAATTTTGAAAAAAAGTACAAAATATAAATTATGTTGTATAATAAGAATATCGTAAAAAAGAATACTGATAAGTAATGATAATAAAGACTGATAACAACAGATAATAAGCAAGAAAAAGAGTGAAATTCTGAAGAAAAGGAAAGAGATTATGAAACATATAACAATAGGAATCCTGGCACATGTGGATGCCGGGAAAACGACATTATCCGAATGCATGCTGTATTTAAGCGGCAGAATCAGAAAGCTGGGACGAGTGGATCATAAAGATGCATTTTTAGATACATATGAACTGGAAAGAGAGAGAGGAATCACGATCTTTTCCAAACAGGCAGAATTAGAGACAGGAAATCTGGGGATAACACTTCTGGATACACCGGGGCATGTGGATTTTTCGGCAGAAATGGAACGTACCTTACAGGTGCTGGATTATGCGATCCTTGTAATTAATGGTGCAGACGGAGTGCAGGGACATACCCGTACACTCTGGGGCCTGTTGAAACGCTATCAGATACCGACGTTCTTATTCATCAATAAGATGGATCAGGTTGGAACGGATAAGGAAAAAGTACTGGATGATTTGCAGAACAGGCTGGATGAAGCATGTATTGACTTTACAGAACGATCAGAAGAATTCTTTGACAGTCTGGCCATGTGTGATGAAGAGGCGATGGAAGAATATCTGGAATCAGAGAAAGTAGAAGAAGATACGATTGCAGAGATGATCGGAATGCGTAAGGTATATCCGTGTTATTTCGGTTCGGCATTGAAAATTGAAGGCGTGCAGGAATTCATGGATGGAATGGCCGATTATATAGAAAAGAATGAGCAGTGGACAGAAAAAGGAGAACATGGTAAGACAGAAGCTTATAGAAAGTCTGATCAGAAAACGGGAAGAAAAGATTCCGGTGCATTAAATGAAAAAGATATATCTGAGTTTGGAGCGAAAGTATATAAGATTTCAAGAGATTCATCCGGAAGCCGTCTGACACATCTGAAAGTGACATCCGGAGTTCTGAAGGTAAAAGATATCTTAAACGGATATGCAGGAAAGAAAAGCTCTATGAATGAATCAGATACGTCAGAAGTATCAGAAAAAAGTACATTAGGGAAAGAAGCGGACAGATGGGAAGAAAAAGTCAATCAGATCCGCATCTATTCCGGTGAGAAGTACGAGATGGTACAGGAAGCAGAAGCAGGTATGATCTGTGCAGTAACAGGTCTTAATTACACTTATCCGGGTGAAGGACTTGGCATAGAAGCAGACTCAGAAGCACCGGCACTGGAGCCTGTCTTGAGTTATAAAATTGAACTCCCGGAAGGCTGTGATGTTCACAAGATGCTTGGAAACTTACGTATACTCGAAGAAGAAGATCCGATGCTGAAGATCGTATGGAATGAAGAACTTGGCGAGATTCATGCAAAACTTATGGGAGCTGTCCAGATCGAGATATTAAAGAGCCTGATCAAAGACCGGTTTGGAGTGGAAGTAGAATTTGACACTGGAAATATCGTATATAAAGAGACAATTCAGAATACGGTAGAAGGTGTGGGACATTTTGAACCATTGAGACATTATGCAGAAGTACACCTTAAGATGGAACATGGGGAACGGGGAAGTGGAATTGTCATCGGAACAGACTGTAGTGAAGACATGCTGGATAAGAACTGGCAGCGTCTGATTCTGACACATTTATTAGAAAAAGAACACAGAGGCGTGCTGACGGGATCAGTGATTACTGATATGAAGATTACGCTGACAGCAGGAAGGGCACATCTGAAGCATACAGAAGGCGGAGATTTTCGTCAGGCAACCTACCGCGCAGTCCGTCAGGGGCTGATGCAGGCAGAAAGTCTGCTGCTGGAGCCATACTATGATTTCCAGCTGGAAGTTCCATCAGGAATGATCGGAAGGGCGCTTACGGATATCCAGAGAATGAACGGAGAAGCAGGTACACCACAGACAGAAGGGGAGATGACAACGATCGAAGGATACGCTCCGGTTGCAGCCATGCGTGATTATCAGATGGAAGTCAATGCGTATACAAGAGGACAGGGACATCTGACATGTACCTTCCGGGGATATGAACCATGCCGGAATGCAGAAGAAGTTATAGAAAATATTGCCTATGATCCGGAACGCGATACCGAGAATCCGACCGGTTCGGTATTCTGCTCACACGGCGCAGGATTCAATGTTTCCTGGGACAAAGTACCGGAATATATGCATCTGGAAAATCAGTTAGAAAAAGAACGTGCATTAGAAGAGGCAAAGAGGCAGTCCAGACAGATAGAGAGACAGGCACCAAGAGCCGCCAGAACACCGAAAGTCTATTCAAAGGCGGAAGAAAAAGAACTGGAAGAGATCTTTATCCGTACTTATGGAAAGGTAGAGAAAAAAGGCGGGCTGACACCACAGACTTATGAAAGTGAGTATGCGAAAAAACAGCGGAAAAAAGAAGAAGCCGTGCAGGAATATTTACTCGTGGACGGATATAACGTTATATTTGCGTGGGAGGAATTAAAAGAGCTGGCAAAAGTCAGTATCGAAGCAGCGAGAGATAAGCTGATGGATATCCTGTGTAATTATCAGGGATATAAGAAATGTGTCCTGATCCTGGTATTTGATGCATACAAGGTAGAAGGCTACACACTTGAAATTCAGAAATATCACAATATCCATGTTGTATATACAAAAGAAGCAGAGACTGCCGATCAGTATATTGAAAAGGTCGTGCACCACATCGGAAGAAAATACCACGTAACGGTTGTAACTTCGGATGGCGTAGAACAGGTGATCACGATGGGACAGGGCGGTACACGCATTTCCTCAAGAGATTTTCTGGAGGAGATTGAATATACGAAGAAGCTGATCGCAGAAGATAATGAGAAGCAAAGAGTCAGCGACAGGAATTATCTGTTTGATCATGCGGATGAGGAATTTGTACGGAAAATGGAAGATATACGTTTGGGACGGAAAAGTAAGCAGTCAGGGGAGCCATAAATCAGTAGAAAATTTCTGTGTTTTTTGAATAGGATATATAGAAAAAATGCATAAGTGTAATTACATATCGATAAATATGATTGGACATAAAGCTTATCTATTGATAAAATAATGCTAAATGATAGAAAACATTGTGAGGTGTTGAGAGGGGATATATGAAAAAAAGAAAAGAATGGATAAAAAAGGGCATTTTGATTGTAGTATTACTTCTGTGTATAGCTGCTTATCTGTGGATACCGGGAGTGCATAGTGTGATGAACCGGGTGTTTAAGATGTTTGCAAGCGGTGATTTTACCATTGTGAGAGATTTTGTTGCATCATATGGAGTATATGCAGCACTGATATCTTTCTTATTGATGATATTTCAGTCAATTGCAGCACCGCTTCCGGCATTTTTGATAACATTTGCGAATGCAAATCTATTTGGCTGGTGGAAGGGGGCAATCCTTTCATGGAGCAGTGCGATGGCAGGAGCGGCGGTATGCTTTTACATCGCAAAGATATTAGGACGTGATGTGGCAGAAAAGTTAACCAGTAAAGCAGGACTTGAGCAGATAGATACATTTTTTGAGAGATATGGAAAGAATACGATACTGATCTGCCGTCTGCTTCCGTTTGTGTCATTTGATATTGTAAGCTATGCAGCCGGACTTACATCGATGTCATTTGCTTCATTTTTTATAGCCACAGGAATCGGACAGTTACCGGCAACCATTGTCTATTCTTATGTAGGAGGTATGCTGACTGGTGGAGCGAAGTTACTGGTAACAGCTTTATTGCTTATATTTGCTCTTTCGGCACTTATCTTTATGTTGAGAAAGATATATATGGACAGACAGTCCAGAAAATAGGATATGTGCCTGGAAAACCTGCCACAGAACCGAGTGGTGAAAAATTCCGGGAATATATATAAAATTAAAAACAGGAGGATATGAACATGGAAACATATTACAATCCAGAAGACCTTGCAAAATTCGGTACAATTGGGGAAAAGGCACCAGAGTTAGCGGAAAAGTTCTTTGCATATTATAATGCAGTATTCGAAGAAGGCGCGCTGACAGCAAGAGAAAAATCACTGATCGCACTTGCAGTTGCACATACCGTACAGTGCCCATATTGCATCGATGCATATACGAATGACTGCCTGGATAAAGGTGTCAGTGAAGAACAGATGACAGAAGCCGTACATGTAGCAGCAGCAATCCGTGGTGGAGCAAGTCTTGTACATGGAGTGCAGATGAAAAATATCGTGAAAAAACTGGAGTTTTAAAAGATTTGGGAAATACAAAGATGAACAAATTTGTATAAGAAACGACAGAGTATGTATGAAAAAGATTAAAAAGAAAGATAATGAGGAAATTAAAACATGAAAAAGAAAATTGTGACATTATTACTGGTAGCTGCAATGACAGGAACAATGGTTGTCGGATGTGGATCAAAAGGGGATGATAAGACGTCCGATACTAAGACAGAGCAGACAGAAGACAAGAAAGATACTGACGAGAAAAAAGAACTGGCAGATGATGAATACCAGTATGTATCAGCCGCAGATACAGTAAAAGCAGATGGCGTTCATGTATTAGATGTCAGAGAGTGGGATAACTATGTGAAGGGAAGAGTTGCAAATTCTGAATGGTGTCCAATCTTTCCTCTGGAAGATGATTCCTTAGTAGATGAGATGACAACTTATGCAAAAGATCATCTGAATGATGGAAAAGACATCTACGTGATTTGTAACAGCGGAAAACGAGGAGCTGAAAAAGCAACAGGTGTATTAAGAGATGCGGGAATCGAATCAACTTCTATCTATACAGTAGAAGGTGGAGCAGAGGCACTCAGTAAAGAAAGTGGAGCTTTGATCACAGACCGTACGGAAGAAAATATCGATTGGAAATATGTATCAGGTAAAGATGCTGTTGACAAAATTGGAGATAAAGATGTACAATTTTTAGATGTTCGTGATGATGATACATATAAAGCTGGTCACTTAAAAGGAACACTTCAGTGCAGTCTGAAAGATTTTGATACAGAGGCTGCTCAGACAGCAATGTATAAACTGGCAACAGAGGAGATGGACAAAGACGAACCTGTATACATCCTTTGTTATAGCGGTAATAAATGCGCAAAGACAGCAATTTCAGTAATGAAAGATGCAGGATTTGATACAGACAATCTGTTCATCATTGAAAATGGTGCAAAAGATGGAGATGTATCCGGAGCATTTGTAACAGAATAAAACGAAGAAAAAGGGAGTAGGAATACCGCTCCCTTTTAGATATATTATGAAATCAAACAGGAGGACAAAAAACATGAAAAAAAAAGTACTGGCTGTATTATTAAGTACAGCAATGGTTGCATCCCTTGCAATTGGATGCGGATCAAATTCAAAATCAGATGACAGCAAATCTGATACAAAGACAGAGGCAAAAGCCGACACAAAAGAAGAGACAAAAGACGTTGAGCCGGTAGAGCAGAGGACGGTCTATGTAACACCGGAATGGTTAAAGAGTGCACAGGATGGTAATCAGGAAGGCTACGAAGATGTAGTTGTTGCAGAAGTTGCTTATGGTGATGATGCAAAAGACTGTGATTCTTACCAGAAAGGTCATATTCCTGGAGCAATCTATGTTGGTGATGTTGAGGTAGAAGATGCTACAGGATCAGAGGAAGGAGCATATAATCTTCTTTCTGCTGATGAAATTGAGAAAAACCTTCTTTCACATGGTATTACAAAAGATACAAAGGTTGTTCTTTACGGAGGAGATATCTCTGGAACAGCACGTGTTGCTTACGCTTACATCTGGGCAGGTGTTGAAGATGTTAAAATTGTAAATGGTGGAATTGATGCATGGAAAAATGCCGGATATGAGACCGAGAAAAAGACAAATGAAGGAACAGAAGCAAAAGACTTCGGAACAACTGTACCGGCACATCCAGAATACTGGACATCTATTGAAGATGCAAAAGACAAACTTGCAAACGATGATAACTTCAAATTAGTAAGTATCAGAAGTGAAGAAGAATGGCTTGGTGAGACAAGTGGTTATAACTATATGGACAAAGCCGGCGAGCCGGACGGTGCTGTATGGGGAAAAGGTGCTAAGACAGCAGCAGACGTTGCAGATTTTACAAACGATGACGGAACAGTAAAAGATCTGGACGGATTCAAAGAAGTATGGAAAGACTGCGATTTCACATTAGATAATGATCTTGCATTCTATTGTGGAACAGGATGGAGAGCAACCGTACCATTCCTTGTACTTTATGAAAATGGATACGATAATATCTCTGTATACGATGGTGGATGGTATGAGTGGTTAATGCATGATGACTATCCGGTACAGGTTGGAGATCCTGCAAGTGCTGATTGTGTACATACAACAGTCGGAGAACTCCCTACAGGAAAAGCAGCAAAATAAAGTCGAATAAGAGTCAAAAAAAGAAATTTTTGAATGATAATAATTAAAATTACAAGCGCTGTCACTGAATACCGGTGACAGCGTTTGGCAGTTGTTAAGGAGTGACTATGAAAAAAATAGTATATATTTTACTTGATTTATTAACTGTTGTATTTATGATTGGGGCGTATGCGGTACAGTACTTTACCAGAAAAAAATTAGGTATGCTCCGATGGGTGAATTATCAGAATATGCAGATACAGAAAAATGCAGTTTATGGTATACTGAAATATATCACAGTTGTAGTTGCGATTATATTTATTGTGATGATTATAGCGGGATATAAGAAGAAAAAAGCAATGATGAGAAAGCTTGATCTTGTGATGATTGTGATTATGTCACTACTAGGAATCTTTTATCTTGGAATTACAGTATTAAAGTCAATTGAAGTACTTCCAGCATATTACTTTTTAATGCCGCTTGTTGGGGCAGCGGTTCTGATGCAGATTATAAGAAATGGTATTGCAGTGGGGACAAAAAAGAATGAAAAATAAAAAAATTTGGATATTTATCGGGATTATCATCCTGATATTGATCTGTAATCATATTTTCGGATGGTCATCATACCTTGGAAATACAGAAAACCTGAAATTTTTAGAGCAGATGGTGAAGGACAATCTGATACTGGCCATTCTTATCTATACAGTGCTTACGATTATAAGTTGTGTAGTACTGGCTTTACCGGGTGTAACATTTGCAATAATTGCGGGACTGGTGTTCGGGCCGGTGCTTGGAACAATCTGCTGTTCTGTTGCTACCACACTTGGGGCGATGGTGGCATTTATTGTGGGAAGATTTTTTCTACAGGACAGTATCAGACCGGTGGCAATGAAGAATAAATATCTGAAAAAATGGCTGTTTGACGAGTCTGGAAATAACGAAATATTCATACTGATGATTACGAGGCTGGTTCCGCTGTTTCCGTATAATCTTCAGAACTTTGCATATGGAGTAACAGATATTAAGTTTTCAACATATTCTATCTGTTCTTTAATCTTTATGCTTCCGGGAACAGCCATGTATACAGTTGGAATGGCAGGACTTGCGGATAAAGAGAACCGTATCCTGTATATTGGAATTGCAGTTGTCCTGGCAGTGATTGTGATGGGGCTTGGTGCATTCCTGAAAAAGCATTACGTGCAGGAGGAAAAAAGTGAAGAATAAAAATATAGTGGAGACATGTACACATTGTCATGCCTGCCAGAATCAATGTGTATTTTTGAAAAAATATGGCATTGATATCGGGGATATAAAGAGGCTTAATGAGCTTGCATACCATTGCTTTTTATGCGGAAAATGTACGGAGGTATGTCCTGAGAAGATTGATGGAAGGGCATATATTCTGAACCTCCGCAAAAAAAAAGTCGAAGAAGCGGATGGAAACTTTACAGAAAAAGGTTATGGAATGCTCTTAAAAGAAAAGAAAGATTATATATACCGGAATTACAGGCATGCACAGGGCAGAAGCGTGTTATTTCCGGGGTGTAATTTTCCTTCTTTTTATCCAAAGACGACAAAAAAACTGGTAAATGTGTTAAAGTCATATGGTATTGGAGTTGCATATGACTGTTGCGGAAAGCCGGTTGCAGAACTTGGTCTGGAAGCAGATGAAAAACGCATTATTAACCGGATAGACCGGGAATTAAAAACAAGAAAAATAAAAGAAGTAATCATGCTTTGTCCGAACTGCTATGCTTATCTGAAACCTCGGCTTACAGAGGTAAAGATCACAAGCATCTATGAAAAGCTGGAAGAACTGGGAATTGGAAAGAAAAATCTTACACCGGCGAAGGTATTCCTTCCATGCCCGGACAGAGAAAAAAAAGAACTGTTAAGTCAGATAGAAGCTTATGCAAGTGGTGGCCTTACGCCAGTTGGAAATGTACAGTGCTGCGGGCTTGGAGGCTGTGCACCGGTTAAAGAACCGGAGCTTGCAAAGAACATGGGAGAAGCGTTAAATGCCGGATTAAAAGACCGTGAGAGTGAAAAGATATATAGCTATTGTGCATCCTGTGCAGGTAATCTGAACCGTAACGGCTGTAAGAATGTAACCCATGTTCTGACAGAGATTATGGGGACACATGAGAAAGCGGATACAGGAAAGTCCATGCTTAACCGTATAAAGACAAAGTTTATATAAGAAAGTAACAGAGCGTGATATGTATCTGGCAGAAAGTATTGTTCAGACACATTGTGACGGTCAGGCAAAGAGGCCAGAAACATAAAAAGAGGAAGCAGATGAAAATGAAACGAGCAGTGATTGTATTTACAAGAGTTCCGGTTCCGGGACAGACAAAGACAAGAATGATGCCATACTTTTCACCGGTGGAATGTGCAAGACTTCATGAAAATTTTCTAAAAGACATTGCACAGGAGTGTGAAAAAGTAAATGCAGATATATTCGTATGCTATACACCACAGAGAGGAAAAGCATATCTGAAGACTATATTTAAAGGTGCAGTAGATTACATTCCGCAGACGGGGGAAGGTCTGGGAGAAAGAATGTATCAGGCAATCGAATGTGTGCTGGGAAACGGATATGATTCCTGTGTATTAATTGGAACGGACATACCGGAACTTAAGGCTTCTGATCTGGAATATGCGCTGAGACTTCTGGATGTAAATGATGTAGTCTTTGGTCCGACTGTAGATGAAGGATATTATCTTGTCGGCATGAAAAGGCCAATAAGGGAAGTATTTGAAAAAAAGACATATGGTACGGGAAATGTTCTGGAACAGACGGTAGCACCGTTAAAGGAGATGGGACTGACGGTTGGATATGTGAGAAGGCTGCAGGATATGGATGACAGGGAAGACATTACCTGTTACAGAAGCCGTATGAGAGTGCAGAAATCACTTCAGAAAACATATACTGGCCGGTATCTTTTAAAAAAGCAGAAGATTTCTGTCATTGTCCCGATATATAATGAAGAGACAACAATCGAAAAACTGCAGGAGCAATTGTTGCCGTTGCAGGAAAAATGCGAGATCATTTTCGTAGATGGCGGAAGTACAGATGCGACAGTATCTATGATCGACCCATCATTTAGAATTCTGCATTCGCCAAAAGGAAGGGCGAATCAGATGAATCTGGGTGCCAGAGAGAGTAATGGGGATATTCTGTTCTTTCTTCACAGCGACAGCGAACTGCCAAAAAAGCCATTGGAAGAAATCCGTGAAGTAATGAAAGATTATGAAGCAGGTTGCTGTGGTATTGCATTCCATTCCAGACAGTTCTTTATGTGGACTTGCAGAGTCATTTCCAATCACCGGATCAAAGACAGGAAAGTCATGTTTGGGGATCAGGGAATCTTTATTACCAGAGAATTATTCTTTGAGGCAGGGATGTTCCCGAATCTTCCGATTATGGAGGATTATCAGTTCTCGCTTACATTAAAGGAGATGGGAGTGAAGCTTGGAATTGCCAGACACAGAATCTATACCTCGGACCGGAGATTTCCGAAAAAGACGATCCCGCAGTTAAAAGTCATGTGGAAGATGAACCGGTTAAGGAAGATGTACAGAGACGGAGTGCCGATAGAAACGATATCAAAGTTATATAAAGACGTAAGATGATAACTGGCACTATAAAAAAATAAATCAGTATCAGAACAAATCATTCCTGCAATCTACATTCCTTACTTTGCGATATATTTTGTAGAAAGGTTTTTATGCATACTTTGGAATCTTTGTGTAAAATGTCAGGTATAAAAAAGGATAAAAAATAACTATGGAACGAATAAAAGGATTAAAAGAATATGTAAAAAATAAAGACTACAGAGAGGCGCTGGGACTGCCAACGGAACAGGAAGAAGAATATACGATGTTAGCCCAGGGAGAATATAATATCAATTATATTTTTGAACATCCAAAGACAGGACAGAAGCTATTGCTTCGTGTGAACTGCGGAAGCCAGATGCATCTGGAAGATCAGATCGGTTATGAATTCTACGCACTGCAGCTACTGAAAGATTCAGGAAGAACGCCGAAGGCATTATATGTAGACGGAAGTAAAAAACTTCTGGATCACGGAATCATGGTAATGGAATATCTTCCGGGAAAGGCACTGGATTATCATACAGATATGAAGTATGCTGCTGAATGTCTGGCAGATATCCACAGTGTCAGAATCCCGGAATCTGAAAAAGTATTGATACGTCCGGAAAATCCACTCATTGCCATACTGGAAGAGTGTGAGGAGATGGTAAAGACATATATGGATTCCCCACTTGGAAAAGATAAGACAAAACAGACAATCCGGGATTTGCTTGATCAGGCATGGAAAAAAGCGAGAAAGTCAGATATAGAATCAACGTATGCATGCTGCATTAATACAGAACTGAATTCCAGCAATTTCCTGATCGGAGGGGAAGGAAAGCCAAACTATCTGATTGACTGGGAAAAGCCGCTTTTAGGAGACCCGGCGCAGGATCTGGGACATTTCCTTGCACCGACAACAACATTTTGGAAGACAGACGTAATCCTTGGTATGGAAGAGATAGAGATATTCATAGATAATTATATCGAATGTGTAGGAGGACGTTTTGATACGACGGGACTAAAGGAACGGACGAAAACATTTGTAGAGATAACATGTTTAAGAGGCATTACATGGTGTGCTATGGCATGGGTACAGTATCAGCAGCCGGACAAACTGATTGTAAATGAATTCACGTATCGGAAGCTGGAAGCGTATCTGTCGGAGGAATTCCTTGAAAAGATAGAGAAATTTCTTGAGCATAAGAATGTATAAGCTGGAAACTGAAAAAATATCTTGGAAAAGTACAAATATAAAAGGATAAAATAAAAAAGAAGAATGAAGGAGAACAAAAATGGAAAAAGAAAAGATTGCAGAACTTTTTATGAAAGGAATTGACTGCTCGCAGGTGGTAGTCGGAGCATTTGCAGAAAATCTTGGAATCACACA
>NZ_CAKRAH010000024.1 GCF_934294775.1 uncultured Dorea sp. | reverse complement strand
ATCCGTTAAAACAGAATATCAAATACACAAATCGTCACTTCACAGCAGGTGGCGATTTTTTTGTACTCAAAAAGGAGTTGTTATGATTGGAAGTCAAAATAAATAAGGAAATCTTGCAAAATGTGGAATTCAGAAAACAGATTCGGATGTGGCAACAGCACTAAGAACGGTTGTAGTACTTTTGTTTTCATGGCTCCTGGTATTTTTTACCGGAACAATGTCCGGAGTGAATAATATATAGTGCCAATCGATATATTGAGCATCCTGATCACAATTGTTTTTTCCTGAATTGTTTTTAAAGAAAAACTGACACCGAAATCTGCTACAGGAATTGTGCTGATCACATTGGGAACAGTCCTGCTGGCATTGATATAGCAAGAATATACGGGATTGACAGAAAAGAAAGATTGCATTATAATCGTTCTAAAAAGAACGATAAAGGATGAGGGAAATGTATTTCTGGGATAAGCATAAAACAATTACAAGTTATTATGAACTGCTTTCAGGCAAGGTATGTGATAAGTATGAATTAACACAGATGGAATATGATATACTCATGTTTCTACATAATAATCCGCAGAACAATACTGCAGCGGAAATAGTAAAGATCAGAAAATCAACAAAATCTCATGTGTCAACTTCGTTGAAAAATCTGGAAAATAAAAAACTTATTGAAAGAAAACAAAGTGAAGAAAATAAAAAGCACGTTGAGATTTTTTTGCTGGATAAAGCAGAGTTGATTGTTGAAGAAGGAATAAACGCACAAAAGCAGTTTGCACAAAATGTGTTGAGTGGATTGACAGAAGAAGAAAAGGACATGTGTATACGGGTATTTGATAAGATCTGTAATAATGCAGAAGAACATTTAAGAGGAGAATGCAAATGAAAACGAAATTCTGTGTAAGAAAAAAACATTACTGCTGATAGCAGGGATTGTGTGGATGATAGCAGGGGTTAATGTTGCACGGCTGGGAGTGATATCATATTTTTACCTGAAATTATTTGTTTTATAGTCAGTTGATGGAAAAGGAGCAGAATTTATAATGAAAGAGAATAATTACAAACCACAGATTCCAGATGTGATGGAAGCAATATTCGATACAGTGTATTTGCTTTTTGATCTGGTTGCCGCAATTTTATTTTTTATATTCTCACAGGGAAATGTGTTATTTATTCTTTATGGAATATTGACATTGACACTTTGCGGAGGCGATGCATTTCATCTGGTACCGAGAATTATCCGGACAGTACATGGAAGTAATGATAAAATAAAGAGGCAGTTAGGAATCGGACTTCAGATATCCTCCATAACAATGACCGTATTTTATATTATTTTGATGTATATCTGGAAATTTACGTTTACAGAACTTAAAATACCAGTAATAATTGAAGCTGTCATATGGATATCAGCGATTGTCAGAATTGTGATATGTATGTTTCTGCAGAATAACTGGCGTACAGATGAAGGGAATATGAAATTATCGGTTATCAGAAATGCAGTCTTTGCTGTGACTGGTATAGGGGTAATTATCTTATATCTCATTTCGGGAAATACTTATGGATATCATATGACAAGGATGGTTGCAGCTATCATTATTTCTTTTGGATGTTATCTTCCGGTAACTTTATTCAGTAAAACAAAACCAAAAGTCGGACTGTTAATGATTCCAAAGACCTGTGCATATATGTGGGTGATCGCAATGGGACTCCAACTTTTATTTTAAAGGCATCGTTGGTAGGAAGGATAGTCGGAATAGAGAAAAAAAGAAGGATTAAGAAAGAATGAAAGATTTAACGAAGGGAAAACCCTCGACACTGATACTTAGTTTCGCATTGCCGATTTTTTTAGGCAATTTATTACAGCTTACATACAGTCTGGTAGATACAAGGATTGTAGGTTCATTTTTGGGAGAAGATGCACTTGCGGCAGTAGGTGCGACCAGTACATTGAGCGGTCTGATCATTGGGTTTTTATTAGGAATGTCGAATGGATTTGCGATCATTACTGCACAGAAATTCGGAGCAAAGAATGTCCGGGATATGAAGAAGTCGTTTGCAATGTCATTGACGATCGGTACGGGTATTTCTCTGATCATCACGGCATGCGGACTGATGTTCCTGAATCCAATCCTGCGTTTTTTGAATGTGCCGGCTCATCTGCTGACAGTTGCAAAGAGCTATATTATTATCATCATAGCCGGAATGCTGGCGACATTTTTATATGATGCCTGTGCGGCGACACTTCGTGCGATTGGAGATGCAGTCACGCCGCTGTTGATCCTGGCAGTATCGGTGGGCCTGAATATTGCCGGTGATTTCTTTTTTGTGGTGGTGATGAAGACGGGCGTGAAAGGCGCGGCAATTGCGACCGTTTTGGCGCAGATCATAGCATTTGTCGTGTGTTGGATCTATATGATCAGAAAGTATGAGATTCTGAAACTGCAGAAAGAAGATTTTAAAGAGCCGGGTAAGCTGATGGTCAAAGAGATGTTCAGCGCAGGAATGTCGATGGGATTTATGAACTCACTGGTGAATATCGGTACTGTAACACTTCAGACGGCGATCAACAAACTGGGAACAGATATCATCATTGCGCATACAGCGGCCAGAAAGATTACAGAGATATTCATGATCATGTTCAGTGTATTCGGCCAGACGATGGCAACATATTGTGGTCAGAATGTAGGGGCAGGTAAGATTGACCGGGTGAAGAAGGGCATTTGGCTTGCGATCATCTATACAGCAATCTGGTCCGGCATAACGATCATCGCAAGTTATACAATTGGAGAGTGGCTTGTATATCTGGTGACAGGAACGCACAATAAGACTGTCATCTTAAATGCAACGAATTATCTGAAGTTTGATACATTGTTCTATATCATTACGACACTGATCTGTATTCTGAGAAATGCAATGCAGGGATTGGGGGATCACATTACCCCGCTGATCTCGAGTGGTCTTGAGATGGTCGGAAAGATTGTGATTGCTGCAACATTGGTTCCGTGGCTGGGATATACAGGAGTTATCATCTGTGAACCGATCGTATGGTTTATCATGGTAATCCCGTTACTGATCCGGATCTTCCGGATGCCGGTTCTTCGAACAGCGAAAAAGGCATAAGAAAATCAGCTGTTATATATACAGATAGCAATATATGGATAAAATCATATAGATGAGGAGAGGAAGGAAATAATAAATATATGGAAATACAGATTCTAAATATAATCCAGAACTTAAGAACAGACATCGGTGATACGATCGTCCCTTTTATCACAAAACTTGGTGATGCAGGAATGATATGGATCTGCCTGACGATAGTTCTTCTGATCATTCCGAAGACAAGAAAGACAGGGGTGATCATGATGGCGGCATTGCTTGTGGATGTGCTGCTCTGCAATGTGCTCATAAAGAATCTGGTGGCAAGGACCAGACCATTTGATGTAAATACAGCGGTACAATTACTGGTCGCAAAGCCGCAGGATTACTCTTTTCCGTCGGGACACACGGCGGCTTCATTTGCTTCGGTAACGGCATTGTATCTTGCCGGAGAGAAGAAGATGTGGAAAGCGGCTCTTGTACTTGCGGTTCTGATCGCATTATCAAGATTGTACCTGTATGTGCATTATCCGACTGATATTATCGGCGGCGTGATATTCGGAAGTCTTTCCGGATATCTGGGCTATAAGATTGTGGAATGGATACAGAAGAAAAAGATAAAATAGAGATAGAAAAAAGAGCAGGGCAGGCAGCATTATGCTGTCTGCCTTGCTCTTTTACTGACTACCAGTGCGATACAGAAGATCGCAGCGGCAAAAAGTAACTGGATTCCATAGTTGCGGTATAAGAGTTGTCTCTGTGCCTGAGTGAGAATAGCAGAGTTATTCAGCAGATTGTTACTGATCTCATACCAGTAGACCGGAAGAAAATGAGCCACGGTTTTCATACCTTTTCCCATGATATCAAGTGGAACGAATACTCCACACAGGAAGCTCATGCCAAGTGTGACAACATTTACGAGGGCGGTCAGGATATCTTCTTTGGTGATAAATGTACCAAGAAGGAAGGAAAGCGCAAGTCCGACCAGAAGCAGGGTCAAGCTGTTGAGCATATAATATGGCATCTTTGGCGACTGGAAAAATGCTTTCCGGTAAAAGAAGAAAGCAGGGATCCATGTTGTAAGCATCCAGACGGAGCATCCGACTGCCAGATATCCCAGTGCAAGCTGCAGGTTCTGGCTTCTGATGGATACAGCCGAGCAAAGGATTCGCTTTTGCAGATCCGGCTGATGGAATGCGATCATGATCAGTCCCATTACATAGCACAGTATGGAGATTAACACATATGGCAGATACTGATACATGTAACCATAACCCGGCGTCTTTTCGGAAGAAGCAGATTTTAACATTGTAACATGAGAAGAACTGTCTGTATGTTTCAGAATATATGCAGCTGCCTCTTTATCGGAATAACCGCTGTCTGTCAGGACACGTGCCTGATTCAGATAGGTGTTGATCTGTTGATCGACGTAGTACCCGTCTGTGCTTCCGGGGATCTTGGATACCGGTAATGCCTGATGTTCACGGAGGCAGGAGACTTTAAAATCTTCCGGAATGGTCACGATATAAGAGACATTCCGGTTAAAGAGTGCGTCCTGGAGTTTCGCAGTGTCATCCGGCATTTGCCTGACGGTATGATACTGTGATAAATATCTGGAAAGTCCTTTGGAAAGCACGCCTCCGTCATGATCTACCACACCTACCGTGAGTGCTTGGGCATGGAACCCGGTGCCGGAAGTATTGCTGTCGCTGCCGGAGGCAAGGATTCCGATCGTAAGGAAGATTGCCAGATACATGAATACCATCAGGAGATTGCGTTTGGTTATGATTAAAAATCCTTTAAATACTGTCATAACGTTCCCTCCTTATCATGAGAAATGAGAAGCTGATGCAAAGCAGGCACATGATTACAAGAATCAGGATACACCTGCGGTAGCGGACAGCATCATCATAGACACTGAGGCAGTAGAATGCATCACTTAAGACACTGGCAGGATTGATCCGGTTGATGACGGGGCAGTGCTGTTCGATCACATTTTTCATTCCACCGAACATCAGGCCTGCAAGGAAACTCGGTAACAGTGTAACGAGGACACCGATTCCAGATTTGACACTGTAGGACAGTTTGCCGGCGCATCCGATCAGGATTCCGAGACAGATACCGATCAGGGTTCCCATAAACGTAATGAGAAGAAGTTTCGGAATGTCATGCCCAAGGCTGATATGAAGTACCTGGGTAAGGTAAAGCTCCAGGATCAGGATGTTGACGAAATGAATACTTTCCAGTACCAGCAGATCGCCGAGAATCAGGGAAAGTTTGTGGGTCGGTGTGATGCTGCGCCGTTCTCCGAGTGCACTTAAGTTCGCCTGAAGCTGAACCGTGGAATGGATGCTTAAGTAGACTCCGCTTAAGCAGGCAAATGCGATCAGTGCGAGAAAATAAGTCAGTGTCGGATCTAAGGAATGTCCGCCTAAGGACTTTTCTTTCACCAGTGTCTGGTAGTCGTTCAGAGATGCAAGGGCGTCCGAAAGCTTTTCCGGATGCTGTGTGGCAATATCCCGGATCATGTCAGCATTCTTTTCATAGCTCTCCAGAAGGGAAGACAGAATGCTCTGGTTAATGCCATTGGAAGCAATGGTAAGGGAAGGAACCGCCTTCACGTAATAGATGCCGGATATTTCCTCCCGCCGGAGTGCTTTTTTGGCAGCTTTTTCTGTCTTGTAAGAATGGATATCGATCATGTCCTGATCCGTTTCGTTCAGAAATGTCAGGAAAGATGCTGCATTTGCGGAACTGCTGTCTACTGTGACGATGGCAACAGGAACCGATTCCCAGACAGTCTCTCCGGTTCCTGCAAGACCGGTATTTCCAAAGGACACATAGAACAGGGTTCCAAGGATGAGCGGAAATGCGAGAGCCCAGAACATAGTAGAGCGGGAACGTATTGTCTGTAAGAACTGATATTTTAATAAATGTAACATAAAGTGTCCCTCCTTTAATCCCTGAGTTCTTTTCCTGTGATCTCAAGGAAGACATCATTGAGAGTCGGAAGCTCGGAGAAGACGCGTCCGAATGGAATGTCCTGTTCCTGCAGGTAATTCAGTACCCGGATCAGATTGTGTTTTGCACCGCTGCAGCGTAGGATCATTGTCTGATCTTTGTATGATAAGTCAAATACATGCGAAAGAGAGCGGATATCTGCCAGGTTGTTTTTCGTTAACGCAACTGCTTCGATCGTGATCGTCTCGCCGGTCTTGATCATTTCTTTTAATTCTTCGGTCGTGCCGGATGCGAGTACACGTCCGTGATCGATGATTGCAATACGGGTACAGATCTGTTCGACCTCTTCCATGTAGTGGGAAGTGTAGATAATAGTTGATCCCTGGCGGTTGAGCTCTACGATCCCTTCCAGAATTTTGTTACGGCTTTGAGGATCTACAGCAACGGTCGGTTCGTCCATGATGATGAGTCTGGGCTTGTGGACAATGCCGCATGCGATATTCAGCCTTCGTAAGAGTCCGCCGGAGAGTTTCTTTGGGCGCATCTTACGGAAATCGGACAGACCGGTGAATGCGATGGCTTCTTCCACGAGTTCTTTTCGTTTTTGTTTGTCTTTGATATAGAGTCCGCAGAAATAATCGATGTTTTCATAGACGGACATCTGCTCGAAGACGGCAACGTTCTGCATGACAACACCGATATCCTGTTTGATGTCGTAGCTGTCCGGCTTCATGTCCTTTCCAAAGATCGTGATCGTTCCTTTGTCATATTTTAACAGTGCGAGCAAGCAGTTGATGGCGGTGGTTTTACCGGAACCGTTTGGCCCGAGAAGTCCGAAAATCTCGCCTTCTTCGATGTCGAGCGACAGGTGGTCGAGCGCTAACAGATCACCGTAACGTTTTACCAGATTTTCTATATGTACAAGCATAAGATTACCTCCTTGGTGAATGTATGTCAGTACCGCAGAAGAAATGGAAGATTACTTTCTGCGGTCATAACATTTGTTACTTGTAGTATAGCGAATGGCTGATTATAATGGTAGTGTCACAGGTCATAAGTTGAATGTGACAAATGTAATATAGTTATTGTTCACAGGTAGGAATTTTCTGAACTGAAAATTCCGTATGATACAGTAGTGGTTGTGGATTTTGCCAATTTTGAATGCGAAGCATTGGCAAAATCGTGTTACTGTTTGCACAACGTGTGAACAGTAACATAATATAGGAGAAAAGAATGAGAAAGATAACAGATGAAGGTTTTTTGTTCCTTTACGGAGTAGGACTTCTGGTAACAGCGGAAACAGGAATTCCGGCGGTTATCGCTATTCTGTTTGCGTGTATCTATACCTGTGTGAATCTGGTAGGGGAAGAAAAGTATCTGCATTACATTATAACGATTGCTTTCGCGGCAGCCGGAATTGTTTCTAAAGAAATGTGGATGTTTCTTCCGGTGGTTTTATATAATATGCTATGCTTTTATTCTCCGGTTTATATAGGGGTTGCCGGTATAATCGTGGCCTGTGAGGCGCCAGCGTTCCGGGAATATTACGGGCTGGAAAAAGAGATGCTTATTGTTGCCGGGCTGGCAGCAGCAGTTCTGTTATATGGACGGACCAGGAGGTTAAATGAATTGGAGCAGGAATATAAAAGGTCCAGAGATGACAGCAGAGAACTGACACTGATGCTGGAAAAGAAGAATCAGGATCTGTTGGAAAAGCAGGACACAGAAGTATATCTGGCCACACTGAAAGAACGGAATCGTATCGCCAGAGAGATCCATGATAATGTGGGACATATGCTGTCGCGGTCCATCCTGATGGTGGGAGCGTTAAAGACTGTTAATCAGGCTGAGAATCTGAAAGTCCCGATGGAGCAGCTGGATCAGACGCTGAACGAAGCCATGACGAATGTAAGACAGAGCGTGCACGATCTGCATGATGAGTCGGTAAATTTAAAAGAAGTGATGGAATCGCTGGCAGAAGAATTCAGTTTTTGTCCGGTACAGCTTACTTATGATATGGGATATGACATTCCAAAAGAGATCAAATACAGCTTTATAGCCATTACGAAAGAGGCACTGAATAACGTGATGCGTCACAGCAATGCAAATAAGGTGAAGATTTTGACAAGAGAACATCCCGGACTATATCAGCTGATTATAGAAGATAATGGAACGTCAGATAAGCGGATCCAGTCAGATGGAGACTGGGAAGAATATACAGAGCAGGAAAGTGCTGGAAAGACCGGAAACGTTCGAAAAACAGAAAATACAGAAAGCAGCGGAATCGGGATCGAGAATATGAAAAAACGTGTCCGCATGCTGGGCGGAACTATGCAGATCCAGAAAGAAAATGGCTTCCGGATATTTATTACGGTTCCAAAAAATGAGGGGAAAAGATGAAGATAGTAATTGTAGATGACGATATCCTGGTATCCAGTGCGTTAAAGACAATCCTGGAGGCAGGAAGAGAAGTAGAAGTAACCGGTACCGGACAGGATGGAAAAGATGCCATCCGGTTATATGATGAACTGCTTCCGGATGTTCTTTTGATGGATATACGGATGAAGGACATAAACGGCCTGGACGCTGCAGAGCAGATTTTGAAAATGCATACGGATGCAAAGATTCTTTTGCTTACCACGTTTTCTGATGATGAGTACATTGTAAAAGCATTAAAATATGGTGTGAAGGGATATCTGCTAAAACAGGATTACGGCAGTATCCTTCCGGCACTGCAGGCGGTGCAGATGAATCAGACCGTATTCGGAACCGAGATTATGTCCCGAATTCCGGGACTGCTTCAGAAAGAGCAGAAAGAAAAAGAGCAGATATTTGACTGGAACAGTCACGGAATCGGAGAACGGGAACTGGAGATCACAGCACTGGTTGCCGAGGGACTCAGTAATAAAGAGATATCGGAGAAAGTCTGCTTAAGTGAGGGAACGGTCCGGAATTATATCAGCAATGTGCTCGAGAAACTGGAATTGAGAGATCGGACACAGCTTGCGGTGTATTATCTGCAGAGAAGCAGAAAATGCGATAAGAATAAATAGGAGCAGAGAAAAAATAAGTGAAAGAAAAAAATAAATATACAAAAACAATCAACTGGAAGCAGTTCTACCGGAATGTATTCGCCCTGGTCATCCCGATCGCAATCCAGAATCTGATCAATGTCGGAGTTACGGCAACGGATGTGATTATGCTCGGAAAAGTCGGAGAGAAAGTATTATCCGGAGCATCCCTTGCAGGACAGATCCAGTATATCATGACACTGATCTTTTACGGAGTGACTTCCGGAGCAACCGTTCTGACGGCACAGTACTGGGGAAAGAAAGATACCAGAACAATAGAAAAAGTCCTTGGTATGGGATTAAGTGCCGGACTTATCGTTGCAGTAGTATTCGCAGCAGCAGCCCTTGGCATGCCGGAGACACTGATGCGGATCTATACCTCTGATCCGGAAGTTATTGCAGAAGGAGTAAAGTATTTAAGAATCGTAGGATTTTCCTATGTGTTTATGGCAGTGACACAGGTTTACTTAAATATCATGCGTAGTATTGAACGTGTCATGGTAGCCACGTTCATTTACCTGATCTCGCTGCTTATGAATATTGTGGTAAATGCAGTCCTGATCTTCGGGCTTCTCGGATTTCCGGTAATGGGAGTCAGAGGTGCGGCAATCGGTACATTGTGCGCCAGAGCAGCCGAGACGGTGATGGTTCTCGCTTACGCTGTCTTTCGAAATAAAGTAGTAAGGATCCGGCTTAAAGATATGGTGAAGATCGATAAAGTTTTGTTAAAAGATTTTGCGGTCTATTCGATGCCGGTGGTATTAAATGAACTGATGTGGGGACTGGGAACATCGGCGAATACGGCGGTGATCGGGCATCTTGGAAGTGCAGCAGTGGCAGCCAACTCGGTGGCGCAGGTGGCAAGACAGCTGGCAACGGTCGTAACATTTGGGATTTCCCATGCAACGGCGATCTATCTTGGTAAGACGATCGGGGAAGGAAAAATGGAACTGGCAAAAGCATACGGAAAACGCTTCGTGTGGTTAAGTCTGATTCTGGGAATCCTTGGCGGTGTACTGATACTGATCGCGGCACCGATTGCCAATGCAAATCTGGCACTGACCGGACCGGCAAAGAATTACTTGAGTTTCATGTTCTTCGTTATGTCGTATTTTACTGTGGCACAGGCATTTAATACCACAATGGTAGTGGGGGTATTCCGTGCAGGCGGAGATACGAAATTCGGATTGATCATGGATGTATCGACGATGTGGGGATTCTCCATTTTACTCGGGGCAGTGGCGGCATTTATTTTGCATGCCAGTGTGCCGGTCGTCTATGTTATACTGATGAGTGATGAACTGATCAAAGTACCGATTACTTTAAAGCGGTATTTGACATATAAGTGGCTGAGAGATGTCACAAGGGAACAAAAAGAACTGGAGGAAATGTAAAATGATCGTATTAAGCAAGGAGCAGATCGAAGAAATGGTTGATCCGGATCAGATGATGGATCAGATCGAAGAGGCATACCGGATCTATGGATCAGGCAAGTTCTATATGCCGCCAAGACCAACGGTAGAACATGAAAATAAGCAGCTCATGTATATGCCATGTTACACAAAGGATATCATCGGGACAAAGATATTGTCGATCTTTCCGGAGAATTCCAAACTGGGACTGCCGTCGATTGATGGTATCGTGTTACTGAATGATTATACGACAGGTGCGCCGCTTGCCGTTATGGACGGGCAGTCGGTAACCGCATGGAGAACCGGAGCTGTCGGTGGTGTGGGAATCCGCCATCTGTCAAGAAAGGACTGCCATACGGTTGGAATCATCGGAGCGGGAATGCAGGGATTCCATCAGGCAGTGTATGCATGCGCAGCAAGGGATATCCATACGGTATATGTATATAACCACAGTAACAGAGATCTGACAGATTATCTGGAAAGACTGAAAAAAGCTATTGATAAGAAGGACGTAAAGGTAGTACAATGTAAAGCAGTGGAAGAGCTTGTACAAAACAGTGATATCATATGTACAACGACTCCTTCAACCACGCCCGTTCTTCCGGATGATAAAGAACTTCTGAGAGGAAAATGTATTATCGCGATCGGCTCTTACATGCCACAGATGAGGGAAATCCCGGATGCGGTATTAGAACTGGTGGATAATGTGTATATCGAACTTCCGTATGCATGCGAGGAAAGTGGGGATCTTAGCCAGCCTCTGGCTAATGGAAAGCTTACGAAGGATCGTATCAAACTGATGCATGAATATCTGGCATCAGATGAACAGGAAATCAAAGAAGGACAGACAACATATTTCAAATCGGTTGGAATGGGATTATTTGATGTGTGCATAGCACAGAAATTATATGAAATAGCAAAGGAGAAATAGGATTATGAAAATTATAGCAACAGAAAAAGCACCTAAGGCACTCGGACCATATTCACAGGGATATGTACATGGCGGAATTCTTTACACAGCCGGACAGATTGCAATCAATCCAGAGGTAAATGACGTAGAAGCTGTAACAATTGAAGGACAGACAGAACAGGTATGTAAAAACCTTGCAGAAGTCCTGAAAGAAGCTGGAACATCATTTGACAAAGTATTAAAGACAACATGCTTCTTAGCTGATATGGGAGACTTTGCAGCATTCAACGAAGTATATGCAAAATACTTCACATCAAAACCAGCAAGAAGCTGCGTAGCAGTAAAGACACTTCCAAAGGGAGTTCTTTGTGAAGTTGAACTTATCGCAGCTGTTGAAGAATAGGAATTAAGGCAAGTTTATAAAAGTAAAAGGATCCCTCTTGAATAAAGACTCAAGGGGGATTCCGTAACGTAATGACAAATATAAAGAATAAAGAAAAGAAGGTACTAACAAATGTCAGAAGAACAAAAAACAGGCTGCAGCCCGTCAGACTGTGCTGGCTGTTCGCACGCAGGTTCCTGTGGAAGCAAACCACAGAGTCTGGTCAAACCGGCAAATGCAAAATCACACATCAATCATGTGATCGCAGTCGTCAGTGGTAAGGGCGGTGTTGGAAAATCTATGGTTACAGCATCTCTTGCAAGACTGATGAAAGAACAGGGATTTTCCGTAGGTATTATGGATGCAGATATTACAGGACCGTCCATTCCGAAAATGTATGGAATTCATGAGAAGGCAAAAGGAGACGGAGAAAATATCTACCCATGTGAGGCAAAAGATGGAACTAAGATCATGTCCATCAACCTGCTGCTTCCGGAAGAAGAAGATCCGGTTATCTGGAGAGGTCCGGTCATTTCTGGTGTTGTCACACAGTTCTGGACAGATGTAGCATGGGGAGAATTAGATTATCTCTTCGTAGACATGCCACCTGGAACAGGTGATGTACCGCTTACTGTATTCCAGTCCCTTCCGGTAGAAGGCATCGTGATCGTAACTTCCCCGCAGGATCTGGTATGCATGATCGTAAAGAAGGCCTACAATATGGCAGGTCAGATGGATATTCCGGTACTCGGAATCGTCGAGAACTACAGTTATCTGGTATGTCCGGACTGCGGACGTAAGATCTCCGTATTCGGTGAGAGCCACATCGACGAAGTGGCAGCAGAACTCGGCGTTCCGGTCATTGGAAAGATGCCGATCGATGCAAGCCTTGCAGAAGCGGTGGAGAATGAGAACTTTGCAGAAGTAAGCAATGATTATCTTGCGGATGCGGTGAATAAACTTTAGAGGATACCATTTTTGTGATAAAAAATTAACTTATGGATTTACTGTTGACTTAGAGAAGATAACCTGTTATGCTAATTGCATAGTTGATAGATGAATTTGTGAGATACCTATGTACAAAGTGCATAAATAGAATAAACCATATCATTCAGGCAAGATGTGAAGAATGAAGCAAAGATACTATGCGGCATAGGAGCCGAAGGGGCATGCAGAAACTCTCAGGTAAAAGGAACGAATTCGGACGACGCTCTGGAGAACAATTAGAATTGTACCGAAGAAGTAATCTTTCAGGTAAAAGGACAGAGGCAGACAAAAAACACTTTTGAGAAAAAAGTATTTTTTGCCTGCTTTTTTAATGCCTAAAATGGGGAATGGGCATGAAAAGCAGGCAGATTCCGAAGGAGGTAAAACAAAAATGAACAGAATCGAAGATGTAACAAACTACATCACAGAATGTGACAAAGAAGTTGGGGAAGCACTTTCATTAGAGCTTGGCAGACAGAGAAGAAATCTGGAGCTGATCGCATCTGAAAATATCGTAAGTCCGGCAGTTATGCTGGCAATGGGAACTGTACCAACCAATAAATATGCGGAAGGTTATCCGGGAAAGAGATATTACGGCGGATGTGAAGATGTAGACATTCTGGAGAATCTGGCAATCGAAAGAGCAAAAGAACTGTTCGGATGTGAACATGCATGTGTACAGCCGCATTCAGGAGCCAATGCCAATACTGCAGTGTATCAGGCACTTCTGGAGCCAGGTGACACGGTTATGGGATTGAATCTTGCACACGGCGGACATCTGACACATGGTTCACCGGTGAATTTATCCGGAATCTTATATCATTTCGTACCATACAATGTGAACGACGATGGATATCTGGATTATGATGAAATCCGTAAGACTGCACAGGAATGCAAACCAAAGATGATCGTTGCAGGCGCATCTGCATATCCGAGAGAGATCCGGTTTGATATCTTTGAAGATATCGCAAAGGAGGTCGGAGCATATCTGTTTGTTGATATGGCACACATCGCAGGACTTGTGGCAGCAGGACTGCACCAGAGCCCGGTTCCGTATGCAGATGTTGTAACCACAACTACACATAAGACACTCAGAGGTCCGAGAGGCGGAATGATCATGTGTAAAGAGAAATACGCAAAAGCGATCAACAAAGCTATTTTTCCAGGAACACAGGGAGGACCGCTGATGCATATTATCGCCGCAAAGGCCATCTGTTTCGGAGAAGCTTTAAAACCGGAATTCAAAGAATATCAGCAGCAAGTGATCAAAAATGCGAAAGCACTTGCACAGGCAATGATCGACGAAGGATTCAATCTGGTAAGTGGCGGAACAGACAATCATCTGATGTTAGTGGATCTGCAGAATATGAATATCACAGGAAAAGAACTGCAGAACAGACTGGATGAAGTCTATATCACAGTTAATAAAAATGCAGTGCCGAACGATCCGGCAAGCCCGTTTGTGACAAGCGGAATCCGTATCGGAACACCGGCAGTGACAACGAGAGGCCTGAAAGAAGAAGATATGAAGACCATCGCAAAACTGATCAAGATGACGGTTACAGATTTTGATACAAAAGCAGATGAGATCCGTGAAGCAGTAAATGAAATCTGTGGCAAGTATCCACTTTACAACTAGGAGGTGTTAGCAATGGAATTAAAGACTCCACTTTATGATGCACATGTTAAAGCCGGTGGAAAGATTGTAGAATTTGGGGGATATCTTCTTCCGGTACAGTATGGAACAGGTGTGATCAAAGAACATATGGCAGTACGTACACAGGCAGGACTTTTCGATGTCTCACATATGGGAGAAGTATTATGTGAGGGGAAAGATGCACTGGTGAATCTGAACCAGATCCTGACGAATGATTTTACCAATATGGTAGACGGACAGGCAAGATACAGCCCGATGTGTAATGAACACGGTGGGACAGTAGATGACCTGATCGTATATAAGAAATCTGATGAACACTACTTTATCGTTGTAAACGCAGCAAATAAAGACAAAGATTATCAGTGGATGTTACGCCATCAGTTTGGCGAAGTAACATTTAAAGATGTATCATCCGAGTATGCACAGCTTGCACTGCAGGGACCGAAAGCAATGGAGATCCTTAAGAAGCTGACCGCAGAAGAGAATATTCCGGAGAAATATTATCACGCAGTATTTGATGCTGAAGTTGCCGGAATCCCATGTATCGTTTCCAAGACAGGATACACAGGTGAAGATGGTGTAGAACTGTATCTGGCAAGTGAGAAAGCCGAAGAAATGTGGGATGCATTGTTAGAGGCAGGAAAGGAAGAAGGACTCGTTCCTTGCGGACTGGGTGCAAGAGACACACTCCGTATGGAGGCAGCAATGCCATTATATGGACATGAGATGAACGATGATATCACTCCGCTTGAGACCGGACTGAAGTTCGCGGTGAAGATGGCGAAAAATGATTTTATTGGAAAATCAGCTTTAGAGGAGAAGGGGACTCCATCCATCAAACGAATCGGTCTTAAGGTAACAGGAAGAGGAATCATCCGTGAACATCAGGATGTATACGCAGGCGATAAGAAAATCGGACATACAACAAGTGGAACACATTGTCCGTATCTTGGATATCCAATCGCAATGGCACTCGTTGATGCTGATTCTGTAAAAATTGGGGATACAGTAGAGGCAGATGTGCGAGGAAGAAGAGTAGCAGCAGAGGTGGTTGCACTTCCGTTTTATAAAAGAGAAAAATAAAAAGATATAAGTAAAAAGATATAAGTAAAAAGATATAAAGGAGAAAAATATCATGATTTTAAAAGAAGAATTAAAATATTCAAAATCACACGAATGGATAGCATTAGACGGAGATACAGCAGTTGTAGGACTGACAGATTATGCACAGTCAGAACTTGGAGATTTGGTATTTGTGAACCTTCCGGAAGTAGGAGATACTGTAGAAGCGGGTGAAGTGTTCGGTGATGTAGAATCTGTGAAAGCAGTGTCAGATGTCTATTCACCGGTAACCGGAGAAGTAACAGAGATCAACGAAGAACTCTTAGATACACCGGAACTGGTCAATGATGATGCCTATAAAGCATGGTTTATCAAAGTAAAAGACGTATCAGCAACGGAAGAACTTTTAACTGCAGATGAATACAAAGCATTTGTGGAAAGCGAGCAGGAATAAACCCAAGTCATTGAAAAAGGCGGTGAAAAAGCGATGGGAAGCTATGTACCGAATACGTTAGAAGAACGGAAAAAAATGCTTCAGGAAATCGGCTATTCGTCCATTGAGGACTTATTTGCACATATTCCGGAAGAAGTAAAACTAAAAGGGGAACTGAATATTCCGAAAGGAAAGACAGAGTTTGAAGTACGGCGTGAGATGGAACAGATTGCAGAAAAGAACCAGGTGTTCCGGACAATCTTCCGCGGAGCCGGAGCTTACAGACATTTTATCCCGGCCATGGTAAAAAATGTGACATCCAAAGAAAATCTGCTGACGGCATATACGCCATATCAGGCAGAGATCAGTCAGGGAATCTTACAGTCAATCTTCGAATATCAGACGATGATCTGTGATCTGACCGGAATGGATGTATCCAATGCCTCTGTATATGATGGTGCAACTGCAGCGGCAGAAGGTGTTGCAATGTGTCAGGAAAGAAAGAAACATAAAGCGTTGATATCAGGAACGGTTCCGCCATATGTACTGGAAGTGGTAGAGACCTACTGCTTTGGAAATGGAATGGAACTGGAAGTTATTCCGGAAAAAGACGGACTGACGGATAAAGAATATTTAAAGGGACACATCGATGCACAGACTGCATGCGTATATATCCAGCATCCGAATTATTACGGTAATCTGGAAGATGCAGAAGAGATCGGTGAGATCGTACACGGTGCAGGAGCAAAATATGTGATGGGTGTGAACCCGATTTCACTTGGAGTGATAAAGACTCCTGCAGAATATGGAGCAGATGTGGCAGTTGGTGAAGGACAGCCGCTTGGGCTTTCACTTGGATTCGGAGGTCCTTATCTCGGATTCATGGCAAGTAAGGAAGCAATGATGAGAAAGCTTCCTGGAAGAATTGTTGGTGAGACAGTCGATCATAACGGAAAGACTGGATATGTATTGACACTTCAGGCAAGAGAACAGCATATCCGGAGAGAAAAAGCATCCAGCAATATCTGTTCGAATCAGGCACTTTGTGCACTGGCAGTCGGAGTCTATCTTGCAACAATGGGAAATGAAGGTGTCAGACAGGCTGCGGTACTTTGCACTTCTAAGGCACATTACCTTGCAGAAGAGCTGCAAAAAATAGGATATAAGATCTGTAACAAGGCAGAATTCTTCCATGAATTTGTGACAGAATCTGTAGTACCTGCAGAACAGATATTAAAAGCACTTGAAGACAAGGGAATCCTTGGCGGATATCCACTGGATGAGCATCATATTCTGTGGTGCTGTACGGAAGTTAATACAAAAGAAGAGATGGATCAGGTGATCCGGATCTTAAAGGAGGTGCCGGCATGTTAGTATTTGAAAAAAGCAGACCGGGAAGAGGATGTGATCTGTTACCGGCATCGGATGTAGAGCTTTATTTACCTGAGGAAAAAGATAAAAGAGAATTGCCGCTTCATCTTCCTGAACTTTCAGAAGGAGAACTGAGCAGACATTATACAGAACTTGCAAAGAAATCACATGGAGTGAATGACGGGTTCTATCCACTTGGATCATGTACGATGAAGTATAATCCGAAGATCAATGAAGATATGGCTTCACTGCCAGGATTTACAGAAATCCACCCGTTACAGCCGGAGCATACCGTACAGGGATGTCTGGAGGTTATCGGGGAGATTGAGAATTCCCTTTGTGAGATCACGGGAATGGATCGTATGACGTTACAGCCGGCAGCAGGAGCGCACGGAGAATTTACGGGACTTCTTCTGATCAAAGCTTATCATGAGAGCAGAAATGATGAGAAGAGAACAAAGATTCTGGTACCGGATTCTGCACATGGAACGAATCCGGCAAGTGCGGCAATGGCAGGATATAAGGTTGTCAGTATTCCGTCTGCACCGGATGGAGGTGTAGATATTGAAAAGTTAAGAGAGGCAGCAGGAGATGATGTAGCAGGACTGATGCTTACCAATCCGAACACAGTCGGTCTCTTTGATAAGAACATTCTGGAGATTACGGATATCATTCATGAATGTGGCGGTCTTTGCTATTATGACGGGGCAAACTTAAATGCAGTCATGGGTACGGTACGCCCTGGAGATATGGGATTTGATGTGATCCATCTGAATCTTCATAAGACATTCTCCACACCACATGGTGGCGGCGGTCCGGGAAGCGGACCGGTTGGATGTAAGGAAATGTTGTCTGATTTCTTACCATCATATCTGGTGGAAGGGGAAGAAACATTACATTTGGAGAAACCGGAAAATAGTATCGGTGAGATGAAGAGCTTCTACGGTAACTTCCTTGTAGTGGTAAAAGCACTGACTTATATCAAGACACTCGGAAGAGAGGGTATTCCGGAGGCAAGTCAGAATGCAGTACTGAATGCCAACTATATGATGAATAAATTAAAAGATTTGTATCCGATGGCATATGACGAGATCTGTATGCATGAATTCGTTATGAGTCTTGCAGGTCTGAAAAAGAAGACAGGCATTTCGGCAATGGATATTGCAAAAGGACTTCTGGATGACGGTATTCATCCGCCTACAATGTATTTCCCACTGATCGTGGATGAAGCATTGATGGTAGAGCCGACCGAGACAGAATCGAAAGAGACGCTGGATGATGCAATCGCAGTATTCCGCAAGTTATACGAACTGGCAGAGACAGATCCTGAAAAATTACATCAGGCGCCTGTGACAACTCCGGTTACAAGGCTGGATGAAGTCAATGCGGCAAGACATCCACATCTGCGTTACGAGTTTTAACAGGATAAGAAATGTTAACAGGTTTCATATCTGAGAATACCTGGAAGAGATAAACGGGTTTTGGGGTAAACCTGTGTTGGTAAAAATTGAAGAGAGGAACAATTATGGTCACAAAGCTTACGTATATAGAAAGCAATCAGGTAAACCCATACAAGAATCTTGCAGTGGAGGAGTATTTACTCCTCCACTGTGAGGATAAAGAGTGTATTCTGTATCTCTGGCAGAATCAGAATACCGTTGTAATCGGGCGTAACCAGAACGCATGGAAAGAATGTAAAGTTACAAAATTAGAAGAAGAGAATGGTCATCTTGCGAGAAGACTTTCCGGTGGCGGGGCAGTCTATCATGATCTGGGAAATCTGAACTTTACATTTTTGGTAAATAAAGATGAATACAGTCTGGAAAAGCAGTTACAGGTAATCATAAATGCAATGGGACGGTTGGGATTGAAAGCAGAAAAATCCGGAAGAAACGACATCCTGATCGATGGAAAGAAATTCTCCGGTAATGCATTTTATGAGCAGGAAAAACACTGCTATCATCACGGAACCATTATGGTAGATGTAAATAAGGAAATACTGTCCCGATATCTGACCGTATCCAAAGATAAGTTGAAATCCAAAGGTGTGGATTCTGTGAAATCCAGAGTGACAAATCTGAGGGAATATCTTCCGGAACTGACATTGGAAGAGTTAAAGAAGGCACTTCGCGAATCTTTTGAAGAGGTTTATAATCTGAAATCGGAAGAAAAGAAGATGGAAGATCTGGATACAGATGAGGTTGAAGAAAAGAAGGCACATTTTTCATCCTGGAAATGGCTGTACGGAAGAAAACTGGACTTCCAGTACGAGCTGAGTCACAGATTTGCATGGGGCGGGATTACTATGCAGTTTCAGGTAGAAGCAGGAAAGATCAAGGATGTAGAAGTCTATTCCGATGCGCTGAATATTGAACTGGCAGAGGCAATTCCAAAGTTCTTAAAAGGAATCAAATACCGAAAAGAAACTATGTGTGTACAGCTTGGATTATTCTGGTCAAAGGATAAGAACGTTGAGCATATGATGAATGATGTGATTGCGTGGATTAGGGAGTCAGATTTATAAAGATGGAATAATTTTGCAGATGCAATATTATCTGGCTTGTAGATGAGGTGCAATTTTGAATCGCCATGCGTTCGGAAGAAGCTGCCAGTGGCAGGTTCTGTAGATGGAACTGGTGAATGAACATGTGATAAAAACCTTGTAAAAATGCAGATTTTACAGGAGGAAAATGAAATGAGCGGAAAATATGATGTTATAGTAATCGGTGCCGGACCGGGCGGATATGTAGCTGCGATCAAAGCTGCAAAACTCGGACTTAAGACGGCCATTATAGAAGAACGAAGAGTGGGCGGAACCTGCCTGAACCGTGGTTGTATCCCGGCGAAAGCAATGATCCATGCATCTTCGTTATACAGAGAAATGAAGGAAGCAGAACGATTCGGAGTATCGGCTTCAGATGTGACATATGATTACGGAAAGATCGTTACCTATAAAGAAGAGACAACGGACAAACTGGTACAGGGTGTCGAGCAGCTGCTGAAGGCAAACGGCGTAGATGTGTATGAAGGAAAAGGTACGCTTCTGGAAGAGAAGAAGGTGCGGATTCAGAAGAAAGCGGAAGGTAAGGAAGATTTAACAATAACAGAGAGTACAGTGGATGTGATAGAAGGGGAAAATATTATCCTTGCCAGTGGTTCAAAACCACTGATACTGCCAATCCCGGGAATGGACAATGAAAGAGTCCTGACCAGTGATGCACTTTTTGCGATGAAAGAAGCTCCGAAGAGTCTGATCATCATCGGAGGCGGTGTGATCAGTGTGGAATTTGCCACAGTATACGCGAACCTTGGATGCAAGATTACAATCCTGGAAGCAATGCCAAAGTTAGTATCAAATATGGATAAAGAGATCAGCCAGAACCTGAAGATGATTCTGAAAAAGCGAGGGATAGATATTCATACTTCTGCGGCAGTACAAGGTGTAACGGTAGAAGGCGAAACCTGTACCTGCCATTATATAGAGAAAGAAAAGGAGCAGGAAGTAACAGCAGAGTACGTGCTGTGTGCAGTGGGACGCTGTCCGAATACAGATGGCCTGTTCGGAGAAAATGTAAAACCAGATATGGAACGCGGACGTGTGCTGGTGAACGAAAACTTTGAATCCAGTATCCCGGGTGTCTATGCAATCGGTGATCTGATCTTTGGTGCACAGCTTGCACACGCAGCAAGTGCGCAGGGAATCGTTGTAGCCGAAAAGCTCGCCGGAAAAGAACCGTCGATAGATCTGAGTATCGTTCCGGGGTGTGTCTACACAGATCCAGAAATCGCATCTGCAGGAATAACAGAAGACCAGGCAAAAGAAAAGAAAATCGCAGTAAAATGTGGCAAGTTTATTATGAGTGCCAATGGTAAATCTATTATTACACAGGAAGAACGCGGATTTATCAAGGTTGTGGCAGAAGAATCAACCGGTAAGATTCTGGGAGCCCAGATGATGTGTGCAAGAGCAACAGACATGATCGGGGAATTCGTAACTGCAATTACAAATGGACTGACGGCAGAACAGATGTTAAAAGGAATGCGTTCGCATCCGACTTACAATGAAGGAATCGGGGAAGCTCTTGAGGAACTCGAAGGCGGGGCGATACATGTGGTGCCGAAGAAGAAAAAGTAAATTGTATGTTTAATACACTATTTTGTTGTGGCCTCCCGGTCCATGAGAAAGCGCTGGTATCCTGTCTGCTGCTAGATGTCACGATGCAGAAGTTCTAAGGCAGTCCGACTTTCCTAAGGACGAAAGGGACTCCGCTCCAAACTCGCCGTTCGGCTCAAACAGTGTCGCTCCGTCCCTTTAACGGAAAGTCAAACTGCCTAAGAACTTCTACACATCGCGCCAAAAAACGCTGCAAACAGGATACCAGCGCTTTCTCATGTCGTGATTGGCATGCGGTAGTGTATGAAATAGCGGAAGGCGTAACTGCGAGTGCTTACCCGGGTATTATCATAAAAAAGATCCACCAGGGACACTAAAAAAGCCAGAAATTCACGTCCGCGTGGCTCGGGAGAAGCAGCCAATGACAAGTTTTCTGTATAAAACATATATAAGAAAATGCTACGCTATTACGTAATCATATTATCTATGAAAAACGTAATAAACGTAGCATTTTTTGTTTTTCGCTGTTTTGGAATGTCACATGAACACGAAAGGTGTTGCTTTTAATAAAACTTCCGGGGTAAACATCCTCGGTTACGCCCTTCGTTTGATACATTAATTATCGCCTGTCAGTCACGACTTGCGTATGCCTTGGTATAAGGGCTGGGTAGCATTCGGAATGAGGCTTAGAAGTAGTTAGAGAGTCTGGATTCCCGTTAACAGAAAGCAAATCCACTGTTTGAGCCAACAGGCGAGTTTGGGTTTGCTTTCTGTTGTTTTTAGGGAATTCAGGCTCTCTAACTACTTCTTGCCTCATGGAGTCGCGGACCAGGTCTTATACCAAGGCATACGCAAGGACCGGGAATCCAACCAACTGGTGTATTAAACACCAATTTAACGTATTAAATAGTATGCTGCGGAATATGCCGGCAAATCAAGTGATACGGTATCTCCTGTAACTTTTATCTTTTTCTTTGTATACTTCTTAGATCCCCCATAGACAGCATCATCACTGGTAAGGATCAATTCAAGCTCTTTTGCATCTTCGACTGGAAGTTCATACTTTTTCTGTACTTCATCAGAAAAGTTAAACACAGCAGCAATCCGCTCTTTTCCATCGGTTCTTTCGATTGCGTAGATGCAGCGTTCTTCCTGATGACAGTCGAGCCAGTGGAATCCGGCATTTTCATAATCCAGTGCAGATAAAGCAGGATGGGTCATGTACAGATGGTTCAATTTCTGCATAAAATGATGGAATGCAGCGTGGATTGGATATTTTAAGATATCCCAGTCCTGCTCACGCTTTTCATCCCATTCGCGGAGCTGACCGATCTCGTTACCCATGAAGTTCAATTTCTTTCCCGGATGTGCGTACATATACATATAGAACGCACGTGCCTGTGGGAATTTTTCTTCGTACTCACCATACATTTTTTGTGCGATGGTTGCCTTTCCGTGAACAACTTCGTCATGTGAAAGAGGAAGAAGGAAATCATCGTTATAATAATACATCATAGAGAATGTAAGCTTATGGTAATCACGGCTTCTGTACTCCGGTGCTGTGCGGAAGTAGTCGAGGGTATCGTTCATCCAACCCATATCCCATTTGTAATCGAAACCAAGTCCGCCCTGATCTACGGGTTTTGTAACGCCTTCAAAAGAGGTGGAATCTTCGGCGGAGAGCATGGCTGTCGGATGCATTGTCTTTAATCCGCGGTTCATTTCACGGATAAAATCCACCGCATTATTGTTGACACCTCTTGCAGGTTCGCCCTGCCAGTAGATGATACGGCTGATGGCATCCATGCGGATTCCGTCTACGTGATAGACACTTAACCAGTAGTTGGCAGCAGACTGCAGGAAACTTCGGACTTCACCTCTGGAGTGCATAAAGTTACAGCTTCCCCATTCACTGACACCGACATCCTGGTGTGGATATTCATAGAGTGCAGTTCCGTCATAGTCGGCCAGTGCATAGTGATCAATGGCAAAATGTACCGGAACGAAGTCCATGATGACACCGATGTCATTCTTATGGCAGGCATCGATGAATTTCATCAGATCTTCGGCAGTTCCATAGCGGGCGGTCGGACTGAAGAATCCGGTGTTCTGATATCCCCAGGATTCATCGCATGGATGCTCGCTGAGCGGCATAATCTCAATATAATTGTAATCATTTTCTTTCAGATAAGGAATCAGGATATCGATCATTTCTACATAAGTATACCAGTCGTCTGCTTTTTCAGAAGGCTTTTTGAATGATCCGAAATGCAGTTCGTAGATGTTCAGCGGCTTGTCCTTGCATACCGAACGCTTCTGCATCCATTTACTGTCTTTGAATTTATAGTGGGACAGATCGCGGATGATGGAAGCAAAGGCCGGACGCAGTTCCATGCCAAAGCCATAAGGATCACAGTGCTCCACGCAGCTTCCGTCCTGTCTGTAAATGCGGTATTTGTACATCATGCCAGGTTTTGCTCCCTTTGCATAGCATTCCCAGAAGTTCCCATCATAAGATTTGTTCAGTTCCCATTCCTGCCAGTCGTTAAATTCCCCAATAACTGTAATACGTGATGCGGCAGGTGCAAAGGTACGGAAGGTTGTTCCGCCTTTATCTGAGTGTGCGCCGAGAAATTCATAGGCGTCAAACATTTTTCCTGTGTAAAATCCATAAAAATCCATAATATCCTCCTAAAAAATATATATTACGGTTCACAGTTCCCAGAGTGTGTCTGAAAAATCATTTCTGCAATCTATACGCGCCACTTTGGAAGATCCCCATCTGTGAACAGTAACAACAGTAACATAAAATAATCAACTATCTGCTAAAAGATAATGGACAGTAGTTGTTTTTGTGATTTATAATGCTATTATAAGTAAAAAGGGATACGCAATCCACCAACAAAATCAACGAATGGATGGATAAACGACGGATTGCGGAAAAAGTCGGATAAAAAGAGGAAATGTACATGGATCTGAGAATTGAAAAAACGGAACGGGGAATTAAAAATGCATTCATTGAATTGCGGTCAAAGAAAGCACTGGAAAAGATTACGGTGAAGGAATTATGTGAAAGCGCCAGGATTAATAAGTCAACGTTTTATGCACATTACAAAGATATCTACGATCTGTCAGATGCAATGGAGGCAGAAGTGGTAGAGTCCATTGCAAAAAGCATACAGCATCCGGAATACCTGCTGGAACATCCGGCAGAATTTGCAAAAGAACTTCTGATGGCATATGTGTCTCAGAATTCTCTGACAGCGATTCTGTTTTCGGGAAGTCAGGCGAATCATTTTGCGGACAGTATCGAGTGCAGTATTAAACAGATGGTCTTTGAAAAGTACCCGGATCTCGCAGAACATACCACATTGAATGTGATGTTAAGCTTCTGTATCCAGGGGAGCTATCATGCGTACCAGAAAAACAGGGAAAAAGATATTGTGACCGTGATTGATGTAATTGCAGGGATGACAGGAGCGGTTCAGCCGATGTATGAAGAGATTCTGAGGCAAAGACAGTAAATAGAAGTATTAGTTATCGAGTCGGACAGAAGAGCACGAACAGAAAGGCCGGTCAGTGATTGTGGCTAAAAATTGTGAAAGAAGACAAAAAAATACAGGAGGATGCGGCATGAATCTGGAACAGCCGTGTATCCGCATATCAGTGCGGAATCTGGTAGAATTCATATTAAGGCATGGGGATATTGACAACCGGACAGGCGGGGCAGATAAAGATGCCATGCAGCAGGGGAGCAGGATACATAGAAAGATCCAGCGTCAGATGGGAGCGGAATACCGCGCAGAAGTTGCATTAAAATATGAAGTACCGTGTGAGGATTTTGTATTGTCGGTGGAAGGAAGAGCAGATGGAATCATAGAATTACCCAAAAGAGTTGTGGTCGATGAGATCAAAGGTGTATTTAAGGATTTGAAACGTCTGGAAGAACCACAGCTTTTACATCTCGCACAGGCAAAGTGTTATGCTTATATCTATGCGGAACAAAAAGATCTGGACGAGATTGGTGTTCAGATGACATATTGTAACCTGGATACGGAAGAAATCAAGCGTTTTCAGCAGTTATATACAAAGGAAGAATTGAAAATATGGTTCAAAGAACTGGTATCGGAATATGAAAAATGGGCTCGCTATCAGATGGAATGGAGAAAAAAGAGAAATGCATCCATTAAGTCTATAGAATTTCCATTTGATTACCGGGAAGGACAGCGAAACCTGGTAGCGTCCGTGTACCGGACCATTCTCAGAAAGAAAAAACTTTTCATCCAGGCACCGACCGGTGTGGGAAAAACGATGGCAACAGTATTTCCGGCGGTAAAAGCTGTAGGAGAAGAACTGGGAGAAAAAATCTTCTATCTAACAGCGAAGACGATTACAAGAACGGTTGCAAGCCAGGCATTTGAAATACTCCGGGAGCAGAATCTGCGTATGAAAGAAATTACACTGACAGCAAAAGAAAAAATATGTTTTTGTGATGAGGTGGTTTGTAATCCGGATGCATGTCCATATGCGAAAGGACATTTTGACAGGGTAAATGATGCAGTCTATGAACTGATCACTACAACAGACCATATGAGCAGGGAGGTCCTGGAAGCACAGGCGGAAAAATGGAAGGTCTGCCCATTTGAAATGGCTCTGGATGTATCGCAGTGGGTGGATGCTGTCATCTGCGATTATAATTATGTATTTGATCCGAATGCCCATTTGAAACGTTTCTTCGGAGATGGTGTAAAGGGTGAGTATCTGTTTTTGATTGATGAGGCACATAATCTGGTAGAACGTGGAAGAACGATGTACAGCACCAGTATCTGTAAAGAAGATTTCCTGAAAATAAAAAGACTGGTAAAGGCCGGAGAACCAAAACTTGAGTCTTCGCTTGAAAGCTGCAATAAGATTCTGCTTGCGTTAAAAAGAGAGTGTGACGGATGCCAGATTTTAAACAGCGTATCACACATTTATGTGAAGCTTCTGACACTTATGACGGAGCTTGAGGATTATCTGGAAGATTGCAAGGATGAGACTGTCAGAAAAGAAGTGCTGGAATTTTATTTTACGATCCGGAATTTTCTGTATATCCATGAACGTCTGGATGGGAATTACCTGATCTATTCCGAGTTAAATGAAGCAGGGAATTTTTATATTCATCTCTTTTGCGTCAATCCGGCAGCATGTCTGCAGGAATATATGGGAAAGGGAAATAGCACGATACTGTTTTCTGCTACATTTCTTCCGATTAATTATTATAAGAGGCTTTTATCAACCGCGAAAGATGACTATGCCATCTATGCAGAGTCGCCGTTTGAGCAGAAGAAAAGACTCCTTCTGCTGGGAAATGATGTCAGTACAAAATATACAAGACGGGGACCTGAAATGTATCAGAAATATGCATCCTATATCCGGAAGATAACAATGGCAAAAAGTGGAAATTATATTGCTTTCTTTCCATCTTACCGGTTCATGGAGGACGTATACGAAGAATTCTGTAATCAAAGCGATGTACAGGAAAAGGAATCAATGTCCAACGGATGGACGAAGACAGATACAACAGGAGGATATGTTACCGGGGAGATAGAAGTACTCGTACAATCCCAGTATATGACAGAACAGGAAAGAGAAGAATTTCTGGAAAGATTTGAAATAGTGAAAGACCATAGTCTGATCGGCTTTTGTGTAATGGGAGGTATCTTTTCCGAAGGAATTGACCTGACAGAAGATAAACTGATAGGGGCGATGATTATAGGAACTGGGCTTCCGCAGGTGTGCCTGGAGAGAGAACTTTTAAAATACTATTTTGACAATCAGGGGTTGAATGGATTTGATTATGCCTATCTCTATCCGGGAATGAATAAAGTACTGCAGTCAGCAGGCAGAGTAATCCGCACGGATCAGGACAGAGGCGTCATTGTATTACTGGATGACCGCTTTATGGAACGACAGTGTCAGAATGTGTTCCCAAGGGAATGGGAGGATTATAAAGTTTGCAATAGTGAGGGAATAAGGGGAGAATTAAAGCGGTTTTGGAGTGAGGATGTTGGTGTTTAATACATTACTTTGGGTTGGATTCCTGATCCTTGCGTATGCCTTGGTATAAGAACTGGTTCGCGGCTCCATGAGGCAAGAAGTAGTAAGAGAGCCTCATTCCGAATGCTATCCAGTCCTTAATACCCGCGCTTTCTCATGGACCGAGAGGTCACAATGAAATAGTGTACTAAACAGCTAATTTAAAAGTAAGATAAGAACTCCTGCGCAGCCTTAGAAACCGGCACCTTTTCATTATGCGCAATAACTAGTTCTCGTGATGGCAGCTTTTCTGTCGTCTCGACTTTAAAAAGAGAATCGGATGATTCCTGTGTCAGACAGAAGTCCGGAATAAATGCGATACCAAGTCCGATACGTGCAAGATCGATCAGCAGATCGTTACTGCTAAGTTCAATCTCCGGAACCAGGTCAAGCTGATGCTGGAGAAAAAGATTGTGCAGATATTCGCTGGTTGTACTCTTGCGGTCGAGCATAAGAATCGGGTAGTCCAGTAATTCTTTGAACGAAAGTGTCTTTCCCTTCAATTCGCTAAATGCCTCATTTGCGATAAATACATCCTGGAAATCTTTGATCTTTTTCACATTTGGTACATTTCCAAGGTAGGCGTTTGGAGCATTGACAACGATCAGGTCTACCTGCCCGGTTTCCAGAAGCTCAACACAGCGGATAGAGGTTGCGTTGGTTACTTTGATATGGGCGCCCGGAAAATCTCTGTGGAAACGTTCAAGATAAGGAACCAGGAAATAACGGCAGATCGTATCACTTGCACCGATGTGAAGCTGTCCGCCGCGGGCACCGACATCAAGAAGCTGGTTCTCGCCGCGCTTGATGAGGCTGATGGCCGGTTCAATATGGCGGAGAAGAATTTCACCTTCCGTTGTGAGTCGTACTTTTTTGGTGCTTCGGATGAATAATGTCTGGTCCAGTTTTTTCTCCAGAGCCTTAATCGACTGGCTGACAGCAGACTGTGAAATGAACAGCTGCTTGGAAGCTTCTGAAAAACTTAAAGTAGAAGCAACGTAATAAAATACTTTATATAACTCATAGTTAATATCCATGATAAGTCCTCCTAATGAATCTTAACTGTATTATAAGTGAAATGAAAGAAAATTACAACCTGAAAATTCCGTATGATGCGGACAGCAACAATAAGTGATATAATGAAGAAAATCGAAAGGTATTTATTTTCATAGTTTACATGATATAGAATTATTAATAAGAATAAAAGGATGGGAAAGACGCTGATAAAAAGCCCGTCTTTGACAGAACGGAGGAAAAACTTGAAAAAATTAAAGACAGCAGTGTCTGTTGGAGCAATGATGTGCGGGATTCTTGCGGCTTTGATCTTTAGTATATGGATTGCAGTATACGGAGACAGCAAGTATACATTTTATAAAAAAGAATATCAGAAATATGAAGTGACAAAAGATCTGGATATGACAATCGATCAGGTCATGTATGTAACAGATCATATGATGAGCTATCTGATCGGCAAAGAGGATAAAGTATCAGTTATCACACAGATTGATGGAACAGATAAGGACTTCTTCAATGAAAGAGACCGGCTTCATATGGCAGATGTAAGGAATCTTTTCCTTGGAGGAATAAAAGTCGGGGTTGTGTGTATAATTGCAGCTGTAGTAATCCTTGGGATTATGAAAAGGAAAGAAGAAGACTGGAAACGGTTATTTTTAAAAAGTTATACGATGGCAATTGCAGCATGGATTTTTGTATGTGTGTTGCTTGGAATCGCATTCTATGTGGATTTTACAACATGCTTTACCATATTTCATAAAATCTTTTTTACAAATATTTTTTGGATGTTTGATCCGGCAACGGATTACATGATCCGGATGCTGCCGGAAGGTTTCTTTTCGGATATGGTCATACGGGTTGCGGAAGTATTTGGCATCGTGTTGATAGATGTATGGGTGATATTCTTTCTTATAAAAAATATGGCAGTAAAACACAGGTTAGATCATAAATGCGTACTGGATTCGGAATAGACTGCAGATGAGGATTCATTATAAAAGATTAATAAGCGTAGATTATAAAAGTGTTAAGATATATTAATTGTATTAAACAATGGTTGTTATGTTATACTAACAATAGAAAATGTGTAAAAATTCATTTATGGAGGATTACTTATGAGTAATGTAAAAAGAGTGTACGTGGAGAAAAAACCAGGTTTTGATGTTCAGGCAAAGGAGCTCCGTCACGAGATCCGCAGCTATCTCGGAATCAAAGATGTGGACAGCGTCCGGGTTCTGATCCGTTATGATGTGGAAAATGTATCGGATGAGACATTTGAAAAAGCATGTAATGGCATCTTTTCTGAACCACCGGTAGATACATTATATAAAGAAACATTTGATATAGAAGAAGGAAGTAAAGTATTCTCGGTAGAATTCCTTCCGGGACAGTTTGACCAGAGAGCAGATTCTGCAGTTCAGTGTATTCAGTTTATTAAAGAAGATGAACTGCCGGTGATCCGTACAGCAACTACTTACGTGATCCATGGTGAAAATGGTACATTATCAGAAGAAGAATTCGAAGCAATCAAGAGCCACTGCATTAACCCGGTTGACTCAAGAGAAGCACAGGGCGAAAAACCGGAGACACTGGTTACAAAATTTGATGAGCCTGCAGATGTTAAGATTTTTGATGGATTTAAAGATATGGAAGAAAGTAAACTGAAAGAATTATACGATTCTCTCGGACTTGCTATGACATTCAAAGATTTCCAGCATATCCAGAATTATTTTAACGCAGAAGAAGACAGAGATCCATCTATGACAGAAATCCGTGTTCTGGATACATACTGGTCAGATCACTGCCGTCATACAACATTCTCAACAGAACTTACAGATGTGTCCTTCGGCGATGGTGATTATAGAGAGCCGATGGAAGAGACATACAAGCAGTATATCAGCGACCACAGCGAGATTTTCAAAGGAAGAGAAGACAAATTCGTATGCCTGATGGATCTTGCGCTGATGGCTATGAGAAAATTAAAACGTGAAGGAAAATTACAGGATCAGGAAGAATCCGATGAAATTAATGCATGTAGTATTGTAGTTCCGATCAAAGTAGATGGTGTGGAAGAAGAGTGGCTTGTAAACTTTAAGAACGAGACACACAACCATCCGACAGAGATCGAACCGTTTGGTGGAGCTGCTACCTGCCTTGGAGGAGCAATCCGTGACCCGCTGTCAGGACGTACTTATGTGTATCAGGCAATGCGTGTTACAGGAGCAGCAGATCCTACCGTATCTGTAAAAGACACCATGAAAGGAAAACTTCCACAGAAGAAACTGGTAAGAGAAGCTGCACATGGATACAGCTCATATGGTAACCAGATTGGTCTGGCAACAGGAGCCGTAAAAGAAATCTATCATCCAAACTACGTTGCAAAACGTATGGAGATCGGAGCAGTGCTCGGAGCAGCACCAAGACGCGCTGTTATCAGAGAGACATCTGATCCGGGAGATATCATCATCCTTCTTGGTGGACGTACCGGACGTGACGGATGTGGTGGAGCAACAGGATCTTCCAAGGTTCATACAGAAGAGTCTATCGAGACATGTGGAGCAGAAGTACAGAAAGGTAACCCGCCGACAGAAAGAAAAATCCAGAGATTATTCAGAAGAGAAGAAGTCAGCAAGCTGATCAAGAAATGTAACGACTTTGGTGCAGGCGGAGTATCTGTAGCAATCGGAGAACTTGCAGACGGTCTTCAGATTGATCTTGATAAAGTACCGAAAAAATATGCCGGACTTGACGGAACAGAAATCGCTATTTCTGAATCCCAGGAACGTATGGCAGTTGTAGTAGATCCAAAAGATGTAGACGAGTTCATGGGATATGCAGCAGAAGAGAATCTGGAGGCAACAAAGGTTGCTGTTGTAACAGAAGAGCCAAGACTGGTACTTTCATGGAGAGGAAAAGAGATTGTTAATCTTTCCCGTGCATTCCTTGATACCAACGGAGCACATCAGGAGACTACAGTAGCAGTTGATATTCCAAATAGAAAAGACAGCATTCTTGTAAGAGAAGAAGTAACAGACGTAAGAGAAAAATGGATGGATATGTTAAAAGACCTGAACGTATGCTCACAGAAAGGTCTGGTCGAGATGTTCGACGGATCCATCGGAGCTTCTTCTGTATTCATGCCACATGGTGGAAAATATCAGAAGACAGAGACACAGGCAATGGTTGCAAAACTTCCTGTATTAACAGGTGATTGTGATACAGTTACTATGATGAGTTATGGATTCGATCCATACCTGTCAACATGGAGCCCATATCACGGAGCAATCTATGCAGTGACAGAATCTATCGCAAAGATTGTTGCGGCAGGTGGAGATTACAGTAAGATCCGCTTCACATTCCAGGAATACTTCCGCCGTATGACAGAAGATCCGCACAGATGGAGCCAGCCATTTGCAGCACTTCTTGGTGCTTATGATGCACAGCTTGGATACGGGCTTCCATCCATCGGTGGAAAAGACAGTATGTCAGGAACATTCGAAGATATCGACGTTCCTCCGACACTGGTATCATTTGCAGTTGATGTGGCAACAGAAAAAGATATTATTACACCGGAGCTTAAAAAAGCAGGAAATAAGCTGGTATGGCTTCGTATTGAGACAAATGAGTATGACATCCCGGTATACGAAAAGGTTATGGATCAGTATGGTAAATTTACAAAAGATATCCATGATGGCAAGATCGTAGCTGCTTATGCGCTGGACAGACATGGTGTTGCAGCTGCTGTCAGCAAGATGGCATTCGGTAATGGCATGGGTGTTAAAATTGAGCATAATGTAGATGCAAGAGATCTGTTCGCACCAGCATTTGGAGATATCATCGCAGAAGTACCTGCTGATAAAGTATCAGAGCTTGGCATCACATATACTGTAATCGGTGAAGTGACAGACAGTAAAGCAATTGAATACAAAGACGTGAAGATTGCATTAGACGAGGCAGAAGCAGCATGGGAAGAAACACTGGAAAAGGTATTCCCTACAAACTCAGGAGCAGAAGGACAGGATGAAAAAGTAGAGACTGGCTTATACGACACATCCGACATCTACATCTGCAGCCACAAGATTGCACAGCCGACAGTATTCATCCCTGTAATGCCGGGAACAAACTGTGAATATGACAGTGCAAAAGCATTCGAAAGAGCAGGCGCAAAGGTAATCACAAAAGTATTCAGAAATATGAGTGCAACAGATATCGTTGATTCTGTGGAAACATTTGAAAAAGCAATTGAGCAGTCTCAGATCATTATGTTCCCAGGTGGATTCAGTGCTGGTGATGAACCGGACGGATCTGCAAAATTCTTCGCAACTGCGTTCCAGAATGCAAAGATGAAAGAAGCAGTGGAAAAATTATTGAACGAGCGTGATGGACTGGCACTTGGTATCTGTAACGGATTCCAGGCACTGATCAAACTCGGACTGGTACCAAACGGTGAGATTACAGGACAGAAACCGGATTCACCAACCCTTACATACAATACCATTGGCCGTCACATTTCCAAGATGGTCTATACAAAAGTTGTAACAAATAAATCTCCATGGCTTGCAGAAGCCAAACTTGGCGGTGTATATACCAACCCTGCATCTCACGGAGAAGGAAGATTTGTTGCAAGCAAAGAGTGGCTCGATAAATTATTTGCAAATGGACAGGTTGCAACACAGTATTGTGATCCGGAAGGAAATATCACGATGAATGAAGAGTGGAACGTCAACGGTTCTTACTGTGCAATCGAAGGTATTACAAGTCCGGACGGACGTGTGCTTGGTAAGATGGCTCACTCAGAAAGACGTAACAGAAGCGTAGCAATGAACATCTACGGAGAACAGGATCTGAAGATCTTTGAATCAGGAGTAAAATACTTCAAATAAAGTATGCTTTTGAATCGTTATATGTTCGGAAGAATCTGCCAGGGACAAGTTCTCTATGCAAATGCAATTTAGAGTGCGTTCTGTTTCATAAAAATGTATAAAAAATGCAAAAAACTACAAAACCCTTGCAAAATCTGCAAGGGTTTTGTAAAAAGTTGCAAAAAATACAAAAAACTGTAAAAAATATCTTGCCAGATCCACTGGTTTGCTTTACAATAGTAAAGGACAAAGGGGTCGGAGAAAAACCGGGAGATTTGTCTACCCGGTTTTTTGATTCCAGAGTATGTAGGAGAAGCTGCCGGCGGCACATTCTTTTGCATTCTTAAGTTGTCAAAAGCGTTAAAAAAGATGTATTTGAGGTGCATAAGCATCCGTAGGGAACTGCCGGCGGCAGCCCCTTAAAGTAATGATACGAATAGTAGGAGGTAGAAAGCTATGTCATATGTTGATGAAGTACTGGAGAAGGTAGTTGCAAAGAACCCTGCAGAGCCAGAATTCCACCAGGCAGTAAAAGAAGTATTAGAGTCATTAAGAGTAGTAGTAGAGGCAAACGAGGAAAAATTCAGAAAAGACGCCCTGCTTGAAAGACTTGTTGAACCTGAAAGACAGATTAAATTCCGTGTTCCATGGGTAGACGACAAGGGACAGGTTCAGGTTAATACAGGATACCGTGTACAGTTTAACAGCGCAATCGGACCATACAAAGGAGGATTACGTCTTCATCCATCTGTAAACCTTGGTATCATCAAATTCCTTGGATTTGAGCAGATTTTCAAGAACTCACTGACAGGACTTCCAATCGGTGGAGGTAAAGGTGGTTCTGATTTCGATCCTAAGGGAAAATCAGACAGAGAAGTAATGGCATTCTGCCAGAGCTTTATGACAGAACTTTGCAAATATATCGGAGCTGACACAGATGTTCCTGCTGGTGACATCGGAACAGGTGCAAGAGAGATCGGTTACATGTTCGGTCAGTATAAGAGAATCAGAGGCCTGTATGAAGGTGTTCTGACAGGAAAAGGATTAAGCTACGGCGGATCTTTAGCAAGAACAGAAGCTACAGGATATGGTCTTCTTTACTTAACAGAAGAATTATTAAAGATTAATGGAAAAGACATCAAAGGAATGACAGTAGCAGTTTCCGGAGCTGGTAACGTTGCAATCTATGCTATCCAGAAAGCTCAGCAGCTTGGAGCAAAAGTTGTAACAGCAAGTGATTCTACAGGATGGGTATACGATCCAGACGGAATCGATGTTGCAGCATTAAAAGAAATCAAAGAAGTAAAACGTGCAAGACTGACAGAGTACAAGAACTACCGTCCAAATTCAGAATATCATGAAGGACGTGGTGTATGGTCTGTAAAAGTTGACCTTGCTCTTCCATGTGCTACACAGAATGAACTTCACCTTGAAGATGCAAAACAGTTAGTAGCGAACGGATGCGTAGCTGTATGCGAAGGTGCTAACATGCCTACTACATTAGAAGCAACACAGTATCTGCAGGAGAACGGTGTAATCTTTGCACCTGGTAAAGCTGCAAACGCTGGTGGTGTTGCTACATCTGCACTTGAAATGTCACAGAACAGCGAGAGACTTAGCTGGACATTCGAAGAAGTAGATGCAAAACTTAAGAACATCATGGTAAACATCTGCCACAACATGGACGATGCTGCAAAACGTTACGGAATGGAAGGTAACTATGTTGCCGGAGCTAACATTGCAGGATTTGAAAAAGTTGTAGATGCTATGACAGCTCAGGGAATCGTTTAAGATTTATAAAAAAGCCCCGCAAGCCTTGTGTGTTTGCGGGGATTTTCTTTTTGTTAGGGCAAGGCCCTGTTTTACATTGTGGAGTTTTTCGTTGATCCGAAAAACGGAACTTTGGAAAACAAATAA
>NZ_CAKRAH010000023.1 GCF_934294775.1 uncultured Dorea sp. | reverse complement strand
CAGCAGATTTACCATTTTTATACTTTTAACTCTCACATCATATTATGAATTTTCAAGTGGGATATAGATTTTCAGATGTTTCTTCTCAATCTCATCGGTCTCTTCCAGATAATTTTCTACCCGTTTTTTGATGCTTCGAAGTTCTTCTATCGAGGCATCCACTTCCTGAAGTCTTTTTTCCAGCATCTGTCTCATCTTGATCTCATCTGCATCTTTTGTCAGCGTTCCGACATCCTTCAGTGAGAAACCAAGATTCTTATATTTCATGCATTCGTAAATGTCTGTGCACGTCCGGATATCATACGAACGGTAATTCGAATGTTCTTTTCTGTTAGAACTGAGCAGTCCTATCTTTTCATAGTACTTGATTGTATGTACCGAAACGCCTGTGAATCTGGCAAGCATTCCTACTGTTCTTTCATTCATTGCTTAATCTTCACCTGTCTTTTTTTGTAATTCTTTTTACGTTTCTCAGGAATGATTTTTCAGATACACTCCAGAGTCTGCCCCTCTTACAGCTTCTTATATATTCTCTTACTTATCTGCCTCTTTATTTGCAGTATCTTCTTTATTTTCTTTCTCTTCTTCTTCAATTTTCAGAAGCTTCTTTTTCTTCCTTGCCAGTCTTAGTTCTTTGAAAAATGTCTTCATCATCTGACTGCATTCTTCTCCCATCACACCTGTCGTCAGCTCTACCTGATGATTGAATTCCGCCATATCCAGAAGATTCAGGATAGACCCGGCACAGCCTGCTTTGGGATTCATGCATCCTACTACTACACGTGTCATTCTGGATTGAACGATTGCGCCTGCACACATCTGACACGGTTCCAGTGTTACATACAGGGTGCAATCCTCCAGTCTCCAGTCATTCAGCTTCTTACTTGCTTTTTTTATCGCGATCAGCTCTGCATGTGCCAGAGTATTGTTATCAATAGTTCTGCGGTTATACCCTCTTCCGATCACTTTATCCTGATATACGATCACACAGCCTATCGGGACCTCTCCGATCGCATATGCTTTCTGTGCCTGCTTAATCGCCTGCTTCATATATTTTTCATCTGTGCTCTGCATTGTTATTCCCCACTTATATATTCATAATATCTACGGATCCACGCACATTTCTGCACCAGTATCCAAAATTCTCCTGATCATTCTTTTCTTCCTCTGTAAGTTCTACCCCCAGTTCTGCAAGACGTAAGAATTCCGGGAATCCAAAGCTCTCTGCTGCCTTTGCTTCCTGCGGATAATACACTCCCGGTACTCCTAATTTTAACCTGTCATCTGCAACAGTCAATATCAGATGGTGATAATTGTAGTATCCATGGACCAGAAAACTATTATTCGCAAGGCGCCACTCACATCTTGGGAGCATGACGAGGTCTTTTCGTTGGATTTTTCGCACGTGGAAATGTTTTCTTTTCTCCATGTCATTATTCTTTTCTATTCTATCTTTCTCTTCCTTATCTTCTTTTTGGATAGTTCTCTTTTCTGCGTCATTCTTCCTTTTCATTTCTGGGTGAATATTTCTTTCCAGATCTTCTGATTGAATATTCTTCTCTTTTCCATCTTCTTTTCCATAATCACTTTGTCCGCTTAGTTCAAAGACATTATTCTTCACATCTTTATCTAAGATGTCTTTATCCGAGATATTTTTATCCAAGATATTTTCCCCTGTCTTTTGTGGAATCGCCTTTTGTTCTTCATCTTCATTTTTTTCACAGTGAGCTGTTCCTTCTTCCTTCTTCCACACCTTCATCTTACAGACATCGGTCATATCCTCATCCCACAGAGCCGCATACCAGTGACCATCCTCATCTTTTAAAATGATCCCCGCGATGCGCTCATAATTTTCAGTTGTTATGGTCTCTTTCGGCGTATAACAAAGTTCGTAATTCAGTGCCGTGCCGGCTTCTTCCGTCTGACCAGCATAGATTCCCATACATTCTTTTTCACACAGAAAGAACAGATACACCTTAAGTCTCTGCCCGTTCATTCCGGTGTACAGTCCTTTTCCATGTACCTGCACCGTAGTCACAGTTTCCTCCTGGTCCACTCTTACGAATCCTACATTTCTAAGCCGTCTTCCTTCTTCATATTCATATAGATAACGGATAAATCGTTTCATAACATCCCTCACTCATATCATATCTTTTCAGTCTGTTATCACAATTTATTCTTCCGTATCATCCATTATTCCACAATCCTATCACTTTTCTTTTGCACTTGCTTCTTCCCAGAGTGATACAGATAACCTGCAACCCGCCAAAGCATCCGTAGAAAACTGACAGTGACAGTTCCCGTAGGCGGCGGCTTCCTCCGGACACATAATGATAAAAACAATGCTGCTACAAAATTTTTATTTTGCAACAGCATCTTTATCCTGTTTTTTTCAGCTAGGGTCTAATCCAGATAGATCGGCGGTATATAATCCTTCCCTAACAGTGCTTTTTTACGCTCCTGATATCCAAGAAATGCCCACTCTGTCATGTCCATCCACTGGTGTTTTCCTCTGTCATATACCTGCACATAGCCGATTCTCTTCTTATTCATTCTGACACTGTTCGACTCGTACTCATGTCCGGTATATGGATTCAGTTCTCCAACTGAGAGATCCTCTTCGCCGGCCAGAAACATCCCATCATCCGGATCATCTGGATCTGCCGCCGTACCGTCCGGCACATTTTTCTCATGTCCGTCCGTTGCAGCGGCTTCTTCTGTCTCTTTCTTTTCAGCAAACGCTATGTCTGCTTCTGCATTTCCCGGTACATCAGCTTCACTGGCTTCTTTTTCTGTTTCATATGCATCTTCCATCTCCGGCGCTTCGTGCTTGATGTATTTTTCAAAAAATGCTCTCCAGCCGTGTGCTTTCTTCTTTTCTTCCTGTAGCGGTTTCTCAGAACCCGGCTCTTCTTCCTGTGCCGTTTCATTTTCTGATACCGTACTTTCCGATGCGGAATCTCCTGCTTTTGTGGTTCCTTCTGTCTGTGTATTTCCAGCCTCTTTATTCCATACATAATCGAACAATGTCTCCTGGACAAAGTCTGAATCTGCTTTTTCATCAAGTTCGGTTCTAAGGCGTTCCTTCTCTTCCTGAACCTTACCCGTCTGCAAAAAATCCGTCATTTCTTCAGTTACATCGTCACCTGATTCCTGTCCTGCCTCTTTTTTATGTCTCAGATTTTCAATCTTCAGATCCTCTTCTCTGGTTTCATCATGTCCTTCATGTTCTTCCAGAATATCCAGATAAAATGGACAACCCAGTATCTGCGCGATCATACGCATATCCTGTTCCTGAAAATTATCTCTCCCCAGCCGCTGTGTCAGGTTCTGGCGTGACATCTTTTTTCCTGTCTCTTTTTCTATCTTTTCAGCAAGTTCTTTTATCGTCATCCCTTTACGGCTCAGGATAATCTTCACCTGTTCTCCAAATGTTAAATCCAACATCCGCTTCCTCCTTATTACTTTCTTCTTATTTGTACTCTCCCCTGACGTTCTGCTACGTCATCTATCATTTGTAAACGATTTTATATCTTGATAAATCATTCTTTTTCCTTTTATATTCTAGCAAATCACTAAAAACCCGTCAACTTCTGCTTTTTTCTGATTTCTTTTATTATTATCTGTATCTTGCAGATCTTCGCATACATTTTGACATCCTAAAAATGCAGCATTTCATTCATTTTTTTCAGGGTTTTCTCATTAATCTTTGTCTTTTTCCGGTCATACGTAAGGATTCCATTGACCTCTTCTTCAATGTCCGATAACTGCGTATAGATTGTTGCGCTTAAGCCCCTCTTAATATTCGGTATTACCAGTTTACGGATCAGCTTTTCGTATCCCCTGGTAATTGCCTTTCGTTTCTTAAATGTCTTATAACCGTAGACTTTCTCCTCATACATGCTGTACCCCGGAAGATTCAGTGAATATCCCCCGAACTCTGTAAGTGCAGTCACCCTCTGTTCTGCCTTTACATGAAGCGGGAAAAAGTATTCATGTATGCTTCTGATATCACCGCCGCCCTGGTCAAACCAGCCGCTGGCCGCATCGATCAGTCTGTCCGGATCTGCCTTTTTCACCAGTTCAGTGATCCTCTCTGTCTCAAACTGGCCCCATCCTTCGTTGAATACCACCCATACGATGATAGACGGATGATTGTATAACAGCTTCACTGTTTCCTGCATCTCATCTTCAAACTGCTTCCGGCCCTTCGGATCCTGGCGCCCCATCAGACGCAGTTTGTTGTCTTTTGTCTTAATATGAAAAAGCTGCATAGCCGTAGCAAGATACGTCACATACCAGCTCTTATATTCACGGCCGCCGTTCACCATATCCTGCCATACCAGCATGCCGATACGGTCACAATGATAATACCATCTCTGTGGCTCGATCTTGATATGCTTACGGATCATATTGAATCCCAGATCCTTCATCTTCTGGATATCATAAATCATCGCCTCATCTGTCGGTGCCGTATAAAGGCCATCCGGCCAGTATCCCTGATCCAATACACCTTTTTGGAAATATGGCTCATTATTCAGATACATTCTCGGAATTCCTTTATCATCATTCTTCACTTCTATCTTGCGCATGGCAAAATAGCTGTCTACCTTATCGTCTCCCATCGTGATACTGACATCATATAAAAATGGATCTTCCGGGCTCCAGCTTCTCATATACGGAAGTTTCACAACCAGTGGTGTCCCAATCCTTCCTTTTGCCCTTACCGGCCACATCTTTCTGGCGGTGATCTCAACTTCGTATTCTATAGCTTTTTCCTGTTCTTGTTCTACCGTTTTTACCGGACACGCCTCATCCACCTGTATCATCACCGCAGCATGATCATATAATGGCGTAATCTTCACATTTGCAATGTAGTTTTCCGGCACCTGCTCCATCCAGACGGTCTGCCAGATACCGCTTTGTGCCGTATAGAACATCCCGCCTCTGTTCAGCTTCTGTTTGCCTCTGCTGTGATAAGAAGTATCTGTAAAATCTCTTACCTTGACGGTTACATAATTATTTTCTTCTCTTAAATACTCTGTTATATCTATTGAAAATGGAAGATATCCGCCCAGATGCCTTCCGGCTTTCTTTCCATTGATATAGACAGCCGCATATTGATCCACTGCTCCAAAGTGCAGCAGCCACCTCTTTCCCTCTTCTGGCCTTATTTCTTCCGGAAGTCTTCTCTTATACCAGAGATATTCCTGCGGTTGTAACTGCCTGTTCACACCAGATAACGCCGCCTCCGGTGAAAACGGAACCAGGATCTTTCCATCCATCTTCTTCGGGAACCCTTTCGTATCCCGGATTGCATATTTCCATGTTCCATTCAAATTCACATAGCTTTTCCGACGCATTAAAGGTCTTGGATACTCCCCTAACACATTGTTAACATCCACATGGTCTGCCCATCTCGTCTTTAACTGCTTCATAATCTGTACACCCCTTTTGTCATGCGCCCCCGGAAATCTCTCCACACAAATCCGTGTGCAGATACTCCTTAAGTGCATTATATCAATCTGACTTCGTGTAAGCTCCCCTCGATCTCCGGATCGGTTGTGATCACGGCGATTCTTGCGTCCCCCTGCTCAGGTATATACTCTCTGCATAGATAGTGATCGCGATACTTCTCCGGTTGTGTGCTCATATACGGCACGCCATCCTGATCCCAGGCAAATGTATAAGTTTTCATATCAAGTCCCATTCCTCTTCTGGTCGCTTTCATGAAACTTTCTTTTAACACCCAGAATCTGTAAAACCAGTCTGTCCTGTCCTTCTCATCCTTACCGGAACGGATCTGTTCGCATTCCTGCTTACCAAAATACCGCTCCGCTACCGGCATCAGAAGCTTTCCCTTCATCTCTACGTCACATCCAACTTTTGCATCTGTCCTGTCACTGCACGCACATAATACATAGCGTCCCGAATGGGACAGATTGAACACCGCCTCTTCCGGCACATCCAGCTCTCTTTGCATCATCTGCCACAGCGTCCATGCCCCGATGCTTCTCGCACGGTCATCCTTATTTACATATTTGTCTGCCTTTTCCTTTCTCCATACAGGCACTTTATTATAATATGCCTGATACGTTTCTTCTATTAGTAATGCTGTAATATCAGCAATCCATACTCTTACCATATCGGATACACCTCTTTAACCACTATGCAACTTAAGTCTAACACACTTTTTTAAAAATGAAACATTTTCTCGAATAAAAGTGTTGACAAGCTAATACAGTTGCGTTAATATATCATTAGTTTCACGCTTTAAGTAATTAAAGTTTTGCAGTGCGAATATTTTACAGTGCGACTATTTTACAGTACGACTACATTGGATCAGGTCGGGCAACACAATCACACGGGAAATGAAATATCACACAGGCATAATTATTCATACATCTTGAGGACACAATGGAGGATATAAATTATGATTATCGTATTAAAACCACGTACAACAAAAGATGATGTTTCTCGTGTAGAGGGCATGGTCAAAAAAAGAGGCCTGAACACTCATGTAGTGGAAGGTGAAGAGATGACAATTATCGGCTGTATCGGAGACACAGCTAAGATAGATTCCAAATTATTCGAGATTGACTCAGCAGTCGACAAGGTTATGCATGTACAGGAACCTTACAAACTCGCCAACCGTGCATTCCATCCGGAAGATTCCATCGTGGATGTATCGGGTGTAAAAGTCGGCGGAGATCACCTGGCAATGATTGCCGGACCTTGTTCCGTAGAATCTTACGAACAGGTTCTTGAGATCGCACAGGCAGCCAAAGCTTCCGGAGCTAACTTACTCCGTGGTGGTGCTTTCAAACCAAGAACAAGCCCATATTCATTCCAGGGACTTGGTCTTGAAGGTCTTGATATCTTAACAGCAGTCAAAGAAGCAACCGGTCTTCCAATCGTAACGGAACTTATGTCAGATAAATATCTGGATGTCTTCAATGAAAAAGTAGACCTTATCCAGATTGGTGCACGTAACATGCAGAACTTCGATCTGTTAAAAGAATTAGGACAGCTCGACCGTCCGATCCTCTTAAAGAGAGGCTTAAATGCAACATACGAAGAATGGATCATGTCAGCAGAATACATCATGGCATCTGGTAATGAAAATGTCATCCTCTGTGAACGTGGTATCCGTACATTCGAAAGCTATACAAGAAATACTCTGGATCTTCAGAGTATCCCGGTACTCCGTAAACTGACACATCTTCCAATCATCGTTGACCCAAGTCACGCCGGTGGAAAATGGTGGTTAGTAGATTCCATGGCAATGGCTGCAGTTGCTGCAGGCGCCGATGGACTGATGATCGAAGTACACAATGATCCGGAATCCGCTCTCTGTGACGGGGCCCAGTCATTAAAACCTAAGAAATACGACCAATTAATCAAACAGGTTGCACAGATTGCAGGCGTTGTCGGAAAGACAATCTAGACGTTCCAATCTGTCATCTGCTATAGATGCAGGACAGACCAGACAATCCGTAACCTTACAGGAGCTATATTATGAAACTTACAGTTAATCTGGGAAAAGACAGTTATCCTATTTATATTGAAAACAACATATTGTCCCAGGCTGGAGATTATATCCGCGAGATTTACCACGGGAAACGTATCATGATCGTATCGGATGATAATGTATTTCCACTATATGGTGACAAGCTGATCGGAACATTAGATTCCACTTACGAGTGCCACCATCTGGTACTTCCTCACGGAGAAGCAACCAAAGATTTCCAGACACTTCCAACCGTTTATAAGGCTATGCTGGAAGCTAAGATTTCAAGAAGTGATCTGGTGATCGCTCTTGGCGGCGGTGTGATCGGAGATCTCGCCGGATTCGCGGCAGCCAGTTATCTAAGAGGCGTAAAGCTCGTACAGATACCGACTTCCCTCTTAGCTCAGGTAGACTCTTCTGTCGGTGGAAAAGTTGCTGTAGATCTTCCGGAAGGCAAGAATCTGGTAGGTGCATTCTATCAGCCTTCGCTGGTACTGATCGATCCGCGTGTCTTAAACACGCTGAAGGAACGATTTATCAACGATGGTATGGGAGAGGTCATCAAGTACGGCTGTATCAAAGATGCAGGCTTATTTGAAACCTTGGAGTCACACAGTTCTTTTGAAGATTTGTCGGAAGAACTTCCTGCCATCATCACTCGTTGTGTAGATATCAAACGAATGGTTGTAGAAAACGATCAGTTTGACACCGGTGAGCGTATGTTACTGAATTTTGGACATACACTGGCTCACACCATTGAGCAGCATTTCCATTATCAGCGGGAAAGCCATGGAGAAGCCGTTGCGATCGGCATGTATCAGATCAGTAAGATCGCTGAAGAAAAAGGACTTACACCAGAAGGCACTTCAGAAAGAATCCTGAATGTCTTAAAGACTTACGGACTTCCTTATGAATGTGGTCTGGAACTTGGAACCTTAACCGAAGCAATCGCATTAGATAAGAAGAATCTGAACGGCAATTTGAACGTCATACTGCTCCACGAGATTGGAGACAGTTATATCGAATCTACAGACATTTCGTTCTTTGCAGACAATGCAAGACTTGTATAAATATATACAGAGAACCTGCCACTGGCAGCGTCTCTTGCATACTTTGGTATGAAAAGCGGACGGCTCTATATGCCGCGTCCCGCACTAAAAAATAATGAATGTAAATTTGGAGGATATATATCATGGGTAAATTAGAAGGAAAAATCGCAATTGTAACAGGATCAGGAAAAGGAATCGGACGTGACGCAGCACTTGCTATCGCAGCAGAAGGTGCTACCGTCGTAACAGTAGCAAGAACACAGTCTGATCTTGATGAAACAGTAAAAATGATTGAAGACGCAGGCGGAACAGCAATCTCACTTTCCAGAGACTTAACAGACGGAGAACAGGTTGCAGATATGGTTAAAACCGTTGTAGACAAATACGGAAGAATCGATATCCTCGTTAACAACGCCGGCGGATACCCAAAAGAAATCTACAAAAACATCGAACACCAGGCAATCAAGATCTGGGAGTGGTCAGAAGAACAGTGGGATCAGATCATCAAGACAAACTTAAGAATCCCATTCCTTGTAACTAAGAACGTTGTACCTGTAATGATAAAACAGGGCAAAGGAGATATCGTAAACGTATCTTCCAGAATGGGACGTATCGCATCCCAGATGGGTGCATACGCTGTAGCGAAAGGCGGTATCGTAACAATGACCAAGACAACTGCCATCCAGACAAAAGAATACGGAATCAAATGTAATGCCGTATCTCCTGGAATCGTAGACACACCGGGACAGAGAGTATACAACCACTCCGTAGGACAGGACGGCTGCCCAATGGGAAGCTCTAAAGATGTTGCAAAAGCAATCATCTACCTGCTTGCAGATTCACCGGCAGTTATGACAGGACAGTCTATTGACCTCTTCACAACAGTATAAAATCATATGACTACCAAAAAAGCTCCGGATCACCGTTCATGAATGGTAATTCGGAGTTTTTTATATCGCCATGCATTCAAAAAAGCTGGTAGCAGCTAGTTTTCTATAGATACTTTGATACAGAAAATCTGACGCTGGCAGCTTCTCTTGCATACCTGGGCATTAAAATAGGACTGCATTGTTTGGGAGGAGTGCAGTCCTGAGGAAAAAGTTATGAAAAAGATTTAAAGTGTGTTCTTTCGAACAATTCATAGTATAGAGGTTAATTGTGATGAAATCGTGATGAAATTACGAACGAATTGTTAATAAAGGCGAAAGATTTATGAAAGAAGGGCGCAACCGCGGGTACTTACCCCGGTTACGCCCTTAAAATTTTTATTTTCCAGGCTGTCCATAATATGCATTAGCTCCGTGTTTTCTGAAGTAATGCTTATCCTGTAATTCCTGTGGTGCCGGTTTTACGTCCGGATTGATCATCTCGCATCTTGCTGCCATCTTGGCTACTTCTTCCAATACAACTGCATTATGAACTGCTTCGTGTGCATCTTTTCCCCATGTGAATGGTCCGTGGTTCTTACACAGTACTGCCGGTGTTGCGATGTAGTCCAGATCGTCTTCGTCGAATCTGTCTGCGATCAGTACACCTGTATTTTTCTCATATGCTTCATCAATCTCTTCTTTTGTAAGATTTCTTACACATGGAACTTCTCCGTACAGGTAATCTGCATGTGTAGTTCCGTAGCAAGGAATTCCTCTTCCTGCCTGTGCCCAGCTTGTTGCCCATGGTGAATGTGTATGTACAACTCCGCCGATCTCAGGGAATCGGTTATACAGTTCTACGTGTGTTGCTGTGTCAGAAGATGGATTTAAGTCACCTTCTACTTTGTTACCCTGAAGGTCTACCACTACCATGTCTTCCGGTGTTAATTTGTCATAATCTACTCCACTTGGTTTGATTACGAAAAGACCTTTTTCACGGTCGATCCCGCTTACATTTCCCCATGTGAATGTTACCATTTTATATTTTGGAAGAAGCATATTTGCTTCATATACTTCTTTTTTTAATTCTTCCAGCATAATTTTTCAGCTCCTAATTTTTATTACTCTGATTAATTTTATAGCTTACAGATCTGCGCATGCTCTACGCTCTACGTCCAGACCTTTCTTGTATCTTTCCATGAATGCTTCGTATCCTTTTACGCCTTCCGGATCTGGATCGATTCTGCTTCCGGCATCGCTTCCGAATACTTTGTTCTTCAGATAGTCTTCAAGCTTCTCACCTTCTGCACGTTTTACCATGTATTCAGCCAGGATAGCCATTCCCCATGGTCCACCTTCTCCTGCTGTCTCCATAACTACAACCGGTGTATCGATAGCATCTGCAAGGATCTTCTGTCCGACACCTTTTGTCTTAAAGAGTCCACCGTGTCCAAGAACGGTATCGATCTCTACGCCTTCATCTTTTGTCAGGATATCCATTCCGACTTTGATGACACCAAGTGCTGTATACAGGTGTGATCTCATGAAGTTTGCAAGGTTGAACTTTGTCTCCGGTGTTCTTACTACCATCGGGCGTCCTTTTTCTACATCTGTGATCGGCTCTCCTGCGTAGTTACCGTATGAAAGGATTCCGCCGCAGTCAACATCTCCTTCGAGTGCTTTATTGTAAAGTGTTCCATACATCTGGTTCATATCTACGTCTGCTCCGATAGCATCTGCAAATTCTTTGAACAGATTCACCCATGCATTCAGGTCCGTTGTTCCGTTGTTGGAATGTACCATGGCTACCAGGCTTCCGTCTGGTGTTGTTACCATATCGATCTCTGTGTGCAGATCTTTCAGTGGTTTCTCCAGTACAACCATTGAGAAGAATGATGTACCAGCAGAAATGTTACTTGTACGCTGTGCCACGCTGTTCGTAGCTACCATACCTGTTCCTGCATCACCTTCTGGCGGGCAGAGCGGGATTCCTGCTTCCAGATTACCTGTAGGATCCAGAAGTTTTGCTCCTTCTTCTGTCAGTGTACCTGCTGCCTCTCCTGCAACGAGTACCTTTGGCATAATGTCTTTTACCTTCCATGCGAAATGTTCATCTTCCACAAGTTTATCGAACTTCTGGATCATTTCCTCATCGTAATCTTTTGTATTCATATCGATTGGGAACATTCCAGATGCGTCGCCAACTCCGAGAACCTTCTCTCCTGTCATCTGCCAGTGGATGTATCCTGCCAGTGTTGTCATGAATGAGATATCTTTTACATGCTCTTCTTTATCAAGGATGCACTGATACAGGTGTGCAATGCTCCATCTGAGCGGGATGTTATACTGGAACAGATCTACCAGTACTTCTGCTGCCTTTCCTGTATTGCTGTTTCTCCATGTCTGGAATGGTGCCAGAAGCTTTCCGTCCTTGTCAAATGCCATATATCCATGCATCATGGCACTGAATCCGATTGCTCCTAATTTTTTGATTGTTGCACCGTATTCTTTTTGTACATTTTCTGTCAGATCACGGTAGCTGTCCTGAAGACCGGTCCAGATATCATCCAGAGAGTATGTCCACAGACCGTTCTCATAACGGTTCTCCCATGTGTGGCTTCCAGATGCGATCGGGTTATGATCCTCATCGATCAGTACTGCCTTAATTCTTGTAGAACCAAATTCGATACCAAGAAAAGCTTTTCCGCTTTCAATGATTTCTTTTACGTTGCTCATGTACGCTTCCTCCTATTATCTATTTTCCAGTTTCTATTTATATCCATTATACTATTTTTGCAGGGAAATATCCATTTTGATATCCCCTGCAAATATGATTTTCTACTTATGTTTTTATATCATTTTTACACTCATCCATCTGTAGGATATGTTATTACATTTTCCTTGAGATATATGCGTAATTCTGATTATTTGCGGTATGCAACGCTGTTCCACAGAAGTTCGTTCTTAAGCTGTCTGATGTTTGTATCTTTGTCGATGTAGATTGCTTCGATTCCCATGCTTTCTGCCCAGTCACCCATCTGCTGTGCTGTTAAGTCATAAGAGAATGCTGTATGGTGAGCTCCACCTGCCAGGATCCATGCTTCTGTTCCAACCTTTAAGTTCGGCTGTGGTGTCCAGAATGCTGTTGCTACTGGAAGTTTTGGCATTGGTTTTTCTGTCTTCTTGCAGTCTACGTCGTTGATGATCAGACGGAATCTGTCGCCAAGGTCGATCAGAGATGTTGCGATAGCCGGACCTGTCTTAGATGTGAATACAAGTCTTGCAGGATCTTCTCTGTCACCCATGCTAAGTGGCTGCTCTTTGATGCTGATCTTTCCATCTGCGATAGATGGGCAAACTTCCAGCATGTGAGCTTCCAGTACACCTTCTTTTCCTGGGATCAGGTTGTATGTGTAGTCTTCCATGAATGATGTTCCCTTAGCATCTTTCATTCCAGCTGTCATGATCTTCATAAGACGAACCATAGCTGCTGTCTTCCAGTCACCTTCTCCACCGAATCCATAACCTTTTTCCATCAGTCTCTGGATTGCAAGTCCTGGGAGCTGTTTCAGTCCGCCGAGGTCTCCGAAGTGTGTTACGATTGCCTGATAGTTCTTCTCTTCCATGAAACGCTCGAATCCAATCTCGATTCCAGCCTGTACTGCTACATGCTCACGGAATTCTTTTTCATCTCTTCCCTCAAGAAGGATGTCATATTTATCATAGTATTCTTCTACTAATGTATTGATGTCTGCCTGTGATACTGCATTTACAGCTTCAACGATCTCATTTACAGGATAAGCATCTACTTCCCATCCGAATTTGATCTGAGCTTCTACTTTGTCACCTTCTGTTACGGCAACGTTTCTCATGTTGTCTGCGATACGCATTACACGGATGTGGCTGCTTTCAATCACACCAACTGCTGTACGCATCCATGATCCGATTTCTTTCTGTACATCTTCATCTTCCCAGTATCCTGAAACAATCTTACGAACTTTATTCAGACGTGTGAAAATGTGTCCGTACTCTCTGTCACCATGTGCTGCCTGGTTCTCATTCATGAAGTCCATATCGATTGTGTCGTATGGAATCTCACGGTTGAACTGTGTATGTAAGTGAAGTAATGGTTTTCTGTATTCCTGTAATCCTAAGATCCATGATTTTGCAGGTGAGAATGTGTGCATCCATGTGATAACACCGGCACAGTTCTCATCCATGTTCGCTTCGTTGAATGTCTTTCTGATAACTTCGTTTGTGATCATGGTTGGTTTCCATATGACTTCATATGGAAGGTTTCCTGATTTGTTCAGGGCATCTACGATAATTTTAGAATGCTCTGCTACGTGTGCGAGACACTCATCTCCATAAAGATCCTGTGATCCTGTGCAAAACCAGAACTGATACTTTTTTGTTTTTAACATTTTTCATTCTCCTTTTTTTATAAATTATTAGTGAATTTATAGTTCGTTTTCATCATGGCTTTATTATAAAAAAATGTTTCTGAATTCTCAATTTCTTAACTCTGCACTTTCTGAAAATAAGTTACCTATTCCGACCGGTAGTGTGATATAATACACATACAACAAAGGAGGTATTTGGTATGACATTATCCGATTTCTGCCGCCAGATCACAGGACCTGATATGCGGCTTCTTCCTGCAAACCATAAGTTGGGGGCAAGACTTGTCTGTCCCGAATATTCAAAATCTGTACAGGAAGTAAAGACCTATCCACTGATTGGACAGGACAGGAGTTTCTTACTGTGCTGGAACTTCGATGCACCGGGAAGCCTCAGGGCTACTATGATGCCTTCTCCGGAAAACTTCTGTTATCACTATTATTTTTCCATCGGTGAATGCACCCAGCTTCATACACATGACTATCTGGAACTTTCATATGTGGTCGAAGGGGAATTTCATCAGAGAATTCTGAATAAAGATATTGTATTTCACAAAGGGGATCTGTGTCTGATCGATAAGAACTGTCTGCATCAGGACTGCCTGGAAAATCAGTCAGCGATCATCCTGTTTCTTGGAATTGCAAATGACATGTTCACGGAGATTATGAATGAAAGTAATACACCACAGAAGATTCTTTCCTTTCTCCAGTCCGCACTGTTAAAGCAAAAAGATGTCCAGCAGTATCTGCATTTTAAACCGAATGCCGCAGCGGATGACCAGCTCGAAGAAAGTCTTCTGCTGCTTCTGAAAGAATCTTACGCACCGGACAGTGGTTCCCGTTATATTATGAAGGGACTTTTATTCCGTATCTTCCGTATCTTAAGTACGCAGTATGACTTCTCTCTTTCGAAAGAGCAGAAGCAGACCATGAACTGGCTGATCTTTGAAGAGATCTCGGACTATATCCGGTTACATTATACAGATGTGACCATCCAGGATCTGGTCAATGAATTCCACTACCAGGAAGATTACTTTAACCGCCTGATCAAAAGGAAGACCGGTCTTACTTATTCTGCCTATGTTCAGCAGATTCGTCTGGAACGTGCAGAACATCTGCTTGCTACTACCGATAAAAGCATCGAAGAGATTGCAAATGAGATCGGGTATCATAATAAGGGCTATTTTTATAAATTGTTTCAGGAAAAATATGATGAGACACCGGCAAGTTACCGCAGACATACAAGGTGATGAGCGCGCATTAATATGCCCGCTCATCAATCACACGCTCCGTCACCGGAGTTACCTTATATTCCTGTTCACCGATTTTCACAGATGTCACCGTATCATCATACGCAAACATTTCTTCTTCCACATATAGAATCTGATCGACCTTTTCTTTCTTCTCCAGCTTTTTTATCACATCTTCCACACGAGGACCATGTAATGGGTTACACTCTGCATCGCAGGCAATCTTTCCTGACAGCACATTCTTAAGACCATCATTCGTTGCATCGAATGACAGAACTAGGATATCGCCGTCCGGACCAACGGTCTTGCCTGCTGCTTCAATCGCCTCGATCGCGCCGGCTGCCTCATTGTCATTTTCACAATATACGACATTGATATTACTCTTTGCTTTGAGCATTGCTTCCATGGCATCCCGGCCTTTGTTTTTGGTGAATTCTCCGGTCTGGGTTGCTACGATATTCCAGCCGTACTCTTTTGCTGCGGTTTCCAGTCCGTCGGTACGCCCAATCTGTGCAGACGCTCCTTCCGTTCCCTGGATGTGTGCGATATTAATCTCTTTCATTCCTTTTGCATCTGCATAAGCCTTCAGCCATGCACATACTTTCCCGCTCTCCATCTCAAAGTCTGAACCGATCCATGCTGTATACAGGCTGTCATCAGATACATCCACCATACGGTCCACCACGATAACCGGAATTCCCGCATCTTTTGCTTCCTTTAATACAACGTCCCACCCATCTTCCGTTACCGGCGCAAGTACGATATAGTCTACTTTTTCTTCGATAAATTCCCGGATTGCCGCAACCTGGTTCTCCTGCTTCTGTCCGGCGTTTTTTACAATCAGCTTATAACCATTCTCTTCACTGAATGTCGTCTTCATGGAATCTGTATTTGCAAGTCTCCAGTCCGACTCTACCCCGACCTGGGAAAATCCAATCGTAATCTTTGCACTGGTATCCTCTTTTTTCTCAGTCTTTTCAGAAACGACTTTACCTATATCTTTGATATCACATCCAACGGTCAATGCCACTGCCATTGTGGTTGCTAATAATGCAGCGATTATTCTTCTCTTCATCTTTCGCATCCTCCTAGTCCTGCACTTTTTATCTATCATTTTATATGCACAAGCTTATCATAAGTAATATTCTTTATACAAGCCCATACATCTTTTCATTTCTACTATTCATTCATCCACGGAACCTGCCACTTGCCAAAACATCCGCAGGGAACTGCCAGTGGCAGTTCCCGCAGATAGCAGCTTCTATTGCATACTTTTATATAAAAAAGTTCTTCTACAATAGTGTGTCAATAACCACTGGCTATTATAACACTATTTATAGAAGAACTTCTCTGATATTTATAAAAATGATATATTCCGATATTCTAAATATCCCCGCGTCTGTTTCTGGACGCCTTCAGTCTTGTCATGGCACGGGCCATAGAAGCCTGTGACAGATAATATTCCTGAATGCTCTGCTTCTGACGAAGCTGCTCTTCGGCACGCTCCTTTGCTTCCTCTGCACGTTTCACATCGATGTCTTCCGGACGCTCTGCCGTATTGACCAGTACAGATGCACGGTTATTCACGATTTCTGCAAATCCCTTGGATACAACTGCTGTTACCCACTCGCCGTCAGGCTTACGGAAACGCAGTTCCCCAATCTCCACTGCAATGACCATATTCTCATGATGAGCCAGGATACCTTTCTCCCCGTCGATCGTCGGGATGACCAGGTATTCACATTTGCCATCGTAGAAGACCTTATCCGTGGATATAATTTTCAATGAAAATGTGCTCATACTAAGCCACTCCTTCTGCCTTCGCCTTTTCGATCACGTCTTCGATCGTACCTACATTGAAGAATGCATTTTCCGGATATTCATCCATCTCGCCATCGATGATTGCTTTGAATCCGCGGACTGTTTCCTTAAGTGGAACATATTTTCCAGGAACACCTGTAAATGTCTCGGCAACTGAGAATGGCTGTGACAGGAATTTCTGGATCTTTCTGGCACGGGCTACTGTCAGTTTATCCTCTTCGGATAATTCTTCCATACCAAGGATTGCAATGATGTCCTGTAACTCTTTATACTTCTGCAGGATCTCCTGTACCTTACGTGCTACCTGGTAATGTTCCTCACCTACAACTGCCGGCTCCAGGATACGGGATGTAGAATCCAGTGGATCTACAGCCGGGTAGATACCCTGCTCAACGATCTTTCTGGAAAGTACGGTTGTCGCATCCAGATGTGAGAATGTTGTTGCAGGCGCCGGGTCAGTTAAGTCATCGGCTGGTACGTATACGGCCTGAACTGATGTTACAGATCCGTTCTTTGTAGAAGCGATACGTTCCTGAAGAGCACCCATTTCATTTGCCAGTGTCGGCTGATAACCTACGGCTGACGGCATACGTCCGAGAAGGGCGGAAACCTCGGAACCTGCCTGTACGAAACGGAAAATATTATCAATGAAGAGAAGCACGTTCTGGTGCTCTACATCACGGAAATATTCTGCCATTGTAAGTCCGGTCTCAGCGACACGCATACGAGATCCAGGTGGTTCGTTCATCTGTCCAAATACCAAAGCTGTCTTATCAAGTACCCCTGATTCTCTCATCTCTGTCCATAAGTCATTACCTTCACGGGAACGCTCTCCGACACCGGTGAAGATGGAATATCCACCATGCTCTGTTGCGATGTTATGGATAAGCTCCTGGATCAGTACGGTCTTACCTACACCGGCACCACCGAACAGACCAATCTTACCACCTTTTGCATAAGGTGTCAGAAGGTCAATGACCTTGATTCCTGTCTCTAATACTTCGACAGCCGGGCTCTGTTCTTCGAAGCTTGGTGCTTTTCTGTGGATGACCCATTTTTCGCTGTCTGTGATCTGTTCTCCGTTATCGATCGTCTCTCCAAGTACATTGAACAGACGTCCCAGAGTCTTCTCTCCTACCGGTACTTTGATACCAGCGCCGGTAGCGGTAACTTCCATACCCTTCTGCAGACCCTCACTGGAAGCCAGCATGATACAACGTGCGATGTTGTTACCTACGTGCTGGGCTACTTCCATGACACAGCGTTTTCCGCCGTTGTCTACTTCCAGGGCATCTTTGATAAATGGAAGTTCTTCTCTATTATTAAATTCTACGTCTACGACAGGTCCCATAACCTGTACGATTCTTCCTTTTGTCATATTACTGCTGCCCACTTTCTTTTTTATTATTTCGTGGTTATTATTAGTTCTTCTGTTCTATAACAGTCTCGCCATCTGCGAACGCTATCTCTTACTTACGTTTCTGTGCATTGGCTCCGCCGATGATTTCTGTCAGTTCCTGTGTGATGTCTGCCTGGCGGACACGGTTGTAAGTAATATTTAATTCGTTCAGCATATCTGTTGCACTGTCTGTTGCGTTCTGCATCGCCTGCATTCTGGCATTATGCTCACTGCAGTAAGACTCTACCAGGCATCCATAGATGATACCGTTGATGTAGTTTGGAACGATATTGCCCATTACGCTGTGCGTCGATGGCCAGAATACCATATCTTCCTGATATAACCCGGTACCGACAATCGCCGGCATATTTTCCGGAAGGAAGGTTGTCTTCTTCATAGGAAGAAGCTTCTGTTCCTCAGTCTCTGCTGTCATGGCATTGACCATACGTGTATATATGATGTGGATCTCATCCAGTTCCCCTCTTCTGAACTGCTGTGCCATCTCTAACGAAATGGTTCTAGATCTGTGCAGTGTCGGGTTCTGAACGGTATAACGGAACTGGGTATCCATCTCAATTCCTTCACGTTTTGCGAAGTACTGTCTTCCGGCTTCTCCAAGTACGAATAATTTGTGCTTTCCCGGTTTCTGCAACAGTTCTTCTGTCTTCTTGATCACGTTATGGTTGTATGCTCCTGCAAGTCCTTTGTCAGCGGTGACAACGATATAGCCAATCTTTCTTTCTTCAGCCGGGATGTCTTCACGTCCGTCGAAGAACTGGCTGTGCATATCCGGCACATGTCGCAAAATTCTGGCGATCTCTGCCTGCATGGCATAGAAGAAAGGTTCTGTGTCCGCAAGCTTTTTCTTGGCCTGTTTCATCTTCGAAGAAGAGATCAGATACATGGCATTTGTTATCTTTCTCGTCTCTTCGATGCTGGCCATTCTTTCCTTAATCTCTTTTGCATTTGCCATAGCTACACCCGCTTATCTTCTTTCCTTGAATTCCTTTGCTGCTGCAAGAATCTGCTCTTTCAGTTCATCATCCAGAACTTTCTTCTCGTCGATCGCTTTGCCGATTTCTTTGTGTTCTCTGTCAAAGAACGCAAGCATATCCATCTGGAATTCTTTGATCTTCTTTGTGTCAATATCAAGCATTAATTTATTCGTAGCGACACAAAGTGTGATTACCTGCTCATGAAGACTTAACGGACGTCCCAGAGGCTGTTTCAAAAGTTCTGTCAGACAGCTTCCGTATTTCAGCTGATTCTTTGTTGCATCGTCAAGGTCTGAACTGAACTGGGTAAATGATTCCATCTCTCTTGCCTGTGCCAGGTCGATACGGACACTACCACTGGCTTTCTTCATAGCCTTTGTCTGTGCTGCTCCACCTACACGGGATACAGAAAGACCAACGTTAACGGCCGGACGCATACCGGCGTTGAACAGGTCACTCTCTAAGAAGATCTGTCCGTCTGTGATAGAAATAACGTTCGTAGGAATGTATGCGGATACGTCTCCTGCCTGTGTCTCGATGATCGGAAGTGCTGTGATAGAACCTCCGCCTGCTTCATCACTTAAACGGCTGCTTCGTTCGAGCAGTCTTGAATGTAAATAGAATACGTCACCAGGATAAGCTTCACGTCCAGGTGAACGTCCAAGTAACAGAGAGATTGCACGGTATGCTACCGCATGTTTAGACAGATCATCATATACGATCAATACATCTTTTCCCTGATACATGAAGTACTCTGCAAGCGCTGTTGCTGAATAAGGTACAATATACTGAAGTGGTGCACATTCACTGGCTGTTGAGCAGAATACTGTAGTGTAATCCAGTGCGTCATGTGCTTTTAAGTCATTTACCAGTCTTGCTACAGTTGATGCTTTCTGACCAATTGCTACATAGATACAGATGACATCTTTTCCTTTCTGGTTGATGATCGTATCGGTTGCAATGGATGTCTTACCTGTCTGTCTGTCACCAATGATCAACTCTCGCTGTCCACGTCCGATTGGGAACATGGAATCAATAGAAAGGATACCTGTTTCAAGCGGAACGCTTACCGACTTACGGTCAACGATTCCAGGTGCCTCATTCTCTACCGGACGGTATCCGTCAGCTTTGATCTCACCTTTTCCATCGATTGGTGCTCCAAGAGCATCTACGATTCTTCCGATATAGCCTTCACCTACCGGAATACCTGCTTTTTTACCCGTACGGCACACTTTTGTGCCCTGTTTGATCTCTGAATCATCTCCGAACAGGATACAGCTGATCTCATTTTCCTTGATATCCTGTACCATGCCCTTAAGACCTGTCTCCAATGTGACAATCTCGCCATACATTGCGTGGTCGATTCCGTATACGGAGGCGATTCCATCACCAACAGAGATAACAGTACCTACTTCCTGATCTCTGCTTATTACATCATAATTCTTTATCTCTTCTTTTAATATAGAGATAATTTCATCTGAGCTGATTGCACTCAATTCCTTCACCTCCATGTTAATTCGTTAATTTCCGCTCTAAGCGGTTCAGGCGGCCCTGCACACTGTAGTCATATTCTTTACCGTCAACCTGCAGGATGAATCCGCCGATCAGTGCCTTATCTTCTGCCATAACCCATTTGATGTCTCCGGCACTGTATTTCTTCTTGATGAAGTCTCCCATCTTCTTTTTCTGCTCTTTGCTTGGAAGAACCGTGTAACGAAGATACACTGTCTTAACTCCTGCTGCCTGATTCTGTAATTCTTCGTACGCTGCAAAGATCTGGTCTGCGATCACAAGCTTGTCATGATCACATGCCACCTTAAGAAATATACGCATTTCCTCCGGGAATACTTTATCAATGATGTTGTGTTTTGTTTCTTTTGTGATCACTGGGTTTACCAGTGCTGCCTTTAATTCCTGTGATGTTTCGAAAATGTTCTCTGTCTCCCGGACAGTTTCTTTCGAAATTCCAAGTTCACTTAGAACTTTCGCATACCGGAGTGCTGCCACCTGGCAGAATACCGGCTCTGCTTCTTTTCTATTCTTCGCTGTCATGGGAATCACCTGCATCTTTCAAAAACTGGTCATATGCATCTGCGCTGCTTATACTGTCTGCATTCTCAAGTAAAATCTTCTTCGCAGCATCCATTGCCAGCCCTGCAACCTGTGCCTTCATATCATCAAAGGCCTGTTCTCTTTCCTGATTAAGGCTTTCTCTTGCTGTCTTCATAACCTTGTCTGCCTTTTCATTAGCCTCGTTCAGGATCTGGTTGTATTCCTGTTTTGCATCCAGTTTCGCCTGTTCGATCATCTTCGTGGATTCTTCTTTTGCTCCATTCAATGCCTCTTCATACTGTTTCTTAAGAGCATGTGCTTTATCCTGCTCTTCATTTGCATGGCTGATTCCGTCTGCAATCATCTTCTCCCGCTTTTCCATAATGTCCATGACCGGGCGAAACAGGAATTTTCTGAGAATCAGATACAGAACGATGATGTTGATGATCGTCAGCACAAGATTAAAATCTATTCTCAGCATCTATCTCTACCTGCCTTTCCCTTCTTTGATCCGTTATCGTCAGAAAACATTATTTCAAAAGAAGGACGATCAAAAGTGCGATAATGAAACCGTAAATAGCGGTTGCCTCTGCAAGTGCGCAACCAAGGATCAGGGATGTTCTGATCTTTCCGTCTGCTTCCGGCTGTCTTGCGATAGCGTCTACTGCTTTGCTTGTTGCGATACCGATACCAACACCAGCTCCGATACCTGTAAGTACTGCGATACCTGCTCCAATTGCGATAATTGTTCCACTCATAATTTTTTTCTCCTTTTCTTATCCTAAGTCTACTTATACTAAATGTTGTAAATGTCTTATTTTTATTCCATCTCTTCTGTCATAAATAATGCAGTTAAGAATACGAATACATATGCCTGTAATAATCCGTCAAATATATCAAAATAAAAACTAAACGGTATCGGCACAATTAAAGGAACGACCTGTTTGATCAGTTCCATGACTACAAATCCGCCTAACATATTACCAAACAGTCGCATACAAAGCGACAGTGGGCGGATTACAATCTCCAGTATCATGATTGGTGCTACGATCGGCACTGGCTTTGCAAAATGTTTGCACCAGTGAACCAGACCATTTTTATGGATACCGGACCACTCGATCACGAACATACTCATAACGGCAAGTGCGATTGTTACGTTCATGTCCTTTGTCGGAGGCTTAAATCCTAACAGCCCGATGACATTTGATATTGCAAGATAAAGCGCTACCGTCATCAGATATGGAATATAGCCCCTGTTTTCTTTTCCTATAATACCTTCAAAGAAATCCTGTGCCCAGCCAATTACTGATTCCAGCATAAGCTGTACCTTTCCCGGTTTCTCTACGCTTAGATTCCTTACGAATACTATACTTAGAATAGTAAGAACCGCCATAATGATCCAAGTTACAACAACACCTTCGTCAACAGCGATTCCTCCAAATACCGGGATGGTAAATACGGTTTCACAGTTAAGTTCTTCTACAAGGCTTTCAACAAGCTTTTCCGTACTATCCCCTTCCTTCATAATTTTTTTGCTAGTTTACTGCTATTTTTTGAAAATGTCAATTGTTTTGTCCAGTGGTCATTTTCCTTATTTTTTTATTATTTTTTTGTTGATTTTTACTTTAATTTATTTTAATTTCCCACATTTTCTCATCATTTTTTCACATCAAAATGGTAGTTCCAATTTATGTTCTTTTTTTCACAATGAAAATGCACAATTTTGATTTTCCATTATTCGCCATTTTCTACAAAATCGTGATTTTTCTCTTTTTTCTTCTTGATAAAATGTCTTCAATTCCCGCAGTCTATCAGACATTTTTGCGAAACTGTATATTGCATCTGATATTCATATTGCATTATATAAAATAAAAAGAAGTGCATCCGTTCTTTTTTAACCTCTACACTTCTTTTTCCCGTTATTCTCTTTTATATCTCAATTTTATATGTATACTCATTCAAAATTGATATATCTGTTCTTACTCTGCAATCAGACGGTACTGCAGGTTCTCATATAGCAGTTTATTGCCTTCCATAATCTCTGCCGGAAGTAATGCTCTTGCCATCGTCTTCGTCTCTTCCGGATCATGTGTCAACGCATCAACACGTCTGAGTTCTGCATAATCACCATCAATTTTTTCCACTACATAGATACATGTTAACATATATTTTGCCTCCTTTTTCTGTCCTGTCGTCCTGTCTTTTGTATAACTTATCTTGATTATACTCTTTTTATTTAAAAAAGTAAATTTTTCTGTATTGATTATTGTCACGATTTATAATAATATATACTTATATAATATCGTTATACATTAATAATAAAGGAGCCTTGCAATGAACGAAGTGGATTTTTCAAAAGTTGGATTAAAAATGAAACAATTAAGGAGTGAACGCGGGATCACTCAGGAACAGGTAGCAAAAGATTTAAACTGTACCGTTCCTTTCGTCAGCAATGTCGAGAACAATCGTGCAAAGCTTAATCTGAGAGTTCTTCTCTATTATTCAAAACTTTGTAACGTATCCGTGGACACAATTCTGGATGCAGGAAGAGATCTTCCTCCTCTGGACGAAAAAGAACGTCAGTTGAATGACGAAGTACTCAATGTATTCCGTGGTTTTTCAGTTACGGAAAAAGAAAAGATCATCAAGATGTTACGCATCTGGCAGGAGAAATAATCTCCTGCCCTTTTTATACCTCCGATTCATACTAATACGCTTCAAGTACAACTTTCCCCTGTTTTTTACTCTCAGCCACATTAATAATTCTCTGGTTCTGACTTCCTCTGAATACCAGGGTTACATCTTTTAACTCTTCCTTGAATTCTCCATCAACCAGGACGTCTATATAAGACAACATCTCTTCTGTCACATCCGTATAGATACATCCTCCCGGCACCATATCTTTATCAAAGAGGTATCCGCTATAACACCAGACATCTTTCTTTGGATACGTCTTGCGGATCTTCTTAAGAAGCTTTACAAGCTCTACCTGATTCTCCGGCTCGAATGGTTCTCCCCCAAGAAGCGTGAAGCCCTGGATAAAGTTAGATCCAAGCAGTTCCAGGATCTCTTTTTCTGTTTCCTCTGTATAAGGATGTCCGAATCCAAACTCCCAGGTCTCTGCATTGAAGCAGCCTTTACAGTGATGTCGGCATCCTGAGACAAATAAACTCACTCTCACGCCTGGTCCGTCTGCGATATCGCATTCTTTTATATTTCCGTAGTTCATATACAATATTCCTCCTGTCTTATTTCATAAATTTATAAATCATATACATCAACCGTTCTACACTGGCAGGCTTGGATGGGTGTCCGTTCATGCCTGCTTCGTAAGACTTCTCTCTATCTTCTCTATTTTGCATTCATGTTCCTTGGTCTTCCTGGTATTCACGGATTTTATGTGTCTATATTAGCATGAATTCTGATATTATTCTACCTATTATAATGCAAAGAACAGGAGCACATCATTCCATGCACCCCTGTTCTTCTACACGTTTTGCCAATGACAGCTTCTTACGAACGTATGGCAATTTCCCCTCTATTCACTTTTCCAGTCCCTGATTACTTCAAATGCAGGATTCACATTGCCGTCATAGTCGAACAATGCCTGATTCGCCCATTCATTTCCACACGGTCCCGGATCATTCATATACTTAAGTGACGCCGGCGTTGCCCATCCGCTTCCCGGTACCGGTATCCATGCAGGCTCCCAGTAGAAGAAACCACAGCCGTGACCGCCTTTTACATTCTGAAGTCTGGTCAGAATATCTTTCATAAAATCTGCCTGACCTTCTTTGGTCATCGGATATTCCAGTTTTTCCACCAGTGACGGCTTTGTTGCATACCCTTTCCGTTCTTCCGGTTTCAGACCTTCATACAACGCATAATCTTCCATCGTGTATCCCATGGATACTTCTGCGATGATCAGATCTTTATCATAGCGTTCTGCTATATCATTCATATTATATTCTAACATATCTAATGTTCCATGCCAGAACGGATAATAGGAAAGACCGATATACTGGAAATCTTCTCCTCTTTTCATAAATTCATCAAACCATGTACGATATAATTCATTGTTTCCGCCGTTATCCAGATGTATCATGATTGGAACATCTCCGTCTACAGCACGGACACCACGGATTCCCGCATTGATAAATAACGCAATGTTATCATATTCCGGTTTCTGTCCTTCCGGCCACAAAAGTCCATTCGTCAATTCGTTTCCAACCTGTACCATTGTCAGATTTACGCCCTTTTCTTTGAATATCTGCATGGTATCTCTGGTATATTCATAAACTGCTTTTTCCAGTTCCTTCACTCCATAATCCTTCCATGCTTTTGGCTTGATCTGTTTTCCCGGATCTGCCCAGAAGTCACTGTAATGATAATTAAGCAATACTCCCATTCCGGCATCTGTAACCTTCTTTGCAATTCCAAGTGTTGTATCCAGATCATTGGTTCCGGCACCATACGGCTCTCCTTTTTCTGAATACGGATCATTCCACAGACGCAGTCTGACCGTATCTACATCATAACGTTTCATGATTTCCAGGATATCTGTTTCTTCATTATTATCATAATATTTTGCACCAAGTTTTTCTAGCTCTGCGAGTGTCGACAGATCCATTCCTTTTATAAATTTCATAATGTTCTCCATTTATATAGTATCAGGGGCAAATTTCTTTGCCCCTGTTTTAAACAAACTTTAGTTTCTTTCTATTTCAATTCACAGGATTTAATCAAAATCAAACTTATCAAATCTCTTGTGCATTGCTTTATAACGCTTGCGTACGTCTTCATTTCCTGCAAGTACTTCTTCTTCCGTACCAGTGAACTGGCATCTCAGACAATAGTACTCTTTCTTTTCTTCATCGTAAAACATATCAATATCCAGGTCTCTCATAAAGCAAGACGGACATCTGTAATTTAATTTGCCTTTTCCAGCTTGAGCCATGTTGCAAATACCTCCTTATCCGAAATCTTCTTCTGGTAACCAAGTGTGAACATTGGAGAGAATGCATAACCTTCTCTGATATATCCTTCTGCCTCTTTAGACGATGGAACCAGCGATACTTTTGTCTCGATTGCCGGGATTACCGCCGATACTGCATCTGCTCCTGCAAGACTTTCTTCTCTGCATTTATATTCATAAGAAATTATCTTTTCTTCGTTTCCTTCACATTTTAATGTAATGCCTGTCATATCTTCCGGATATTCGGTTGTACCGTAGCAGGCTACCATATATTCATTCAGTTCCACATCTGCTGATGGATCACTCATTTCCAGGATTGTTCTTTCGATCTTAATCGCTCCGGTTCCCTCTTCAAAATACTCTTTCGTCTGAAGTTTTACAGTCAGATCAGAGAATACGATCTCTACCGGATCCAGTGTCAGGATTCTTGTATTACCTTCCTGTGTAAAGTGTGCTTTTGTCCGGCACAGACACAGGTCCACTTCTTCACCATTATGGCAGAGTTTTGCACTTCGGATCGTACCTTCTCCTGCATAGTGTGTAAAATATCCCGCACGGTATTTTTCCTGGATCAGGAATGGATAAGATGCATCCTGTACATGCTTTGTTCCGATTCCAACTTCCCATTTTAATTTTGCCGCATACGGACGCAGATCGAAGATTGCTCCGCCCTGATCCATATTTACTCCGGCTCTCATATAAGGATCTGCATACCAGAACAACTGCTTGTCTGATCCATATAAGATATCTCTCCAGAGTGCACATTCCGGCTCTGTATAATGCTTTTTCTTACGGTAATAATCAGCAAATTCCGACATTGTCATATCGATCAGCTTACCTTCTTTTTTCAGTTTACCGTAATATTTACATCCATCAGAATAGGACTGTTCCAGAAGTTCGTATGGTGCTTCCCAGCGTCCCATCTTATTCATCCATCCTGGTCCTACGAACATCATATTATATGCATAACCATTGTTGTATTTTTCCAGATCTCTGTACTGATCGATCAGATTATAAAGATATGGATACTCCCATGTCTTGGAATCATAGATCATACCACGGAGTACATTCTGTGGATGTGTTCCAAAGTTTGATCCGTTACCATCATAGCATGCCAGAAGGTCTCTTGACAAATGCGGAATTGCAACGATACCACTGTCTTCTGCTTCATTAGCTGCCGGTGCATGTGTATTCTGTTTCGATGGAATCCATGGTGCCCACGGGCCGCCATCGAACAATGTATACCAGGAATTGTTACATGTATGATAAGCCTTTGGTCCTTCTTCCCAGCAAGTAGCAACTGCACATTTCACGCTTGGATATGTTTCTTTGATATAATTTGTCAGATCTGCATCCATATAATAAGAGCCTGTTGATTCCGGATAGAATCCGAAAATCTCATGGAACTTTCCGAATACATCATCTACAATTGCCTTTTTATCTTCCATAGAGAACATCCAGATACAGAAATCTTTTGTCTTATATTTTTCACGGAACTGTTCACATGGCAGTCCAAGAAGAGAAAGTGCGATCTCATCTCCATATTTTTCATGATCGTCTTTTGCAATCTGTACAGCTTCTTCATTAAACAATGACGCATATGTCATCTGAATCGTTACTTTCAGCCCGTTTTCATGTGCCAGTCTCTGTTGTGTTTTGAAAATATCCAATGATTCTACCAGTAATTTTTTATCCCCGATATCCTCCTCTTTTCCATGTCCTGTCACTGTTGCCGAATATTCCGGCACCATCTCCGGACGGTGAATGACGTTAAGAATAAATTCACTCATTTATATATTACTCCTTTTTCTTTTCTTCAAATTAACCCTTTACAGAGCCTCCCGTAATTCCTTCCACATAGAACTTCTGCATAATAATGAACAGGATACCGATTGGAATTGCTACCAGCATACCTCCTGCACAGAATCTTGAGAAATAACTTGGAAGCAGCTGTTTCTTCAACATATTATATAAACCAATCGCAACCGTCCAATCCGAAGATATACCGGAATTCAACATGATCTTTGCAAATACAAAGTCTGTCCACGGTACCAGGAAAGAACTGATGACTGTATAAACTACGATAGGTTTTGACAAAGGCAGTACAATTGTAAAAAATGTTCTTGCCTCTGATGCGCCTTCCAGATACGCCGCTTCTCTAAGTGAGGTCGGAATCGTATCAAAAAATCCCTTTGCCACCAGATATCCAAGTCCCGAAGCACCCGAATATACGAAGATCATACCAATATGACTGTTGGTAAGATTGATGGATTTTAAAATAAAGTAAATTGCGATCATGGATAAGAATCCTGGGAAGAGCTGCAGCATAACTGCAATATTCATCATCGCTTTTCTTCCTTTAAACCGCATACAACTCATCGCATAGCTGACCATCAGGACAAAACAGCTTGAGATCAGGCAGGTGAAGATTGCAATAATCAAAGTATTCATAAACCATGCCGGGAACTGTGCTACTGTATCCGAATGGAACAGAATACGTGTATAGTTCCGAAGCGACCATGTCTTCGGGAAAAAGCGGCTGGTGTTCATTCCATCGTATCCGCTAAAGGAGGTTACTGCCAGCCAGATAATCGGCAGGATCCAGATAAATGCCAGAACCGCCAATAATACATGAACTGCTATCGTGCTTGTAATTCTTTTCTTATTCATTATTTAAACGTATCCTCCTTATCTCCTTTAATTAAGAAGTTAAAGGCAAACAATGTAATGATTGCGCATACAATAAATACACAGATACCGATAACTGCCGCCATCTTGTAATTGTACTGTTCACTGGTCAGACGGTATAACCAGGTTACCAGAAGGTCAATTTCTTTTCCCTGCGATGCCGCAAGTTTCTGATTCGTTGTCGTATATACATCCTGTGTCAGGAGATAGATTACATTAAAGTTATTAATATTGGCCGTAAACTGTGTAACCAGATATGGCCCGGTGATAAATAACATATATGGCATCGTAATGCTCTTGAATATCTGGAATTTATTTGCTCCGTCAATTCTTGCACTCTCTTTTAATTCTTCCGGAATATTCATCAATACTCCTGTTGCAATCAGCATCAGATACGGTACACCTACCCAGATATTGATGATAATGATCGTAACTTTCGCCCATGTCGGATCCGTGAGGAACGGAACATAGTTTGTACTGATCCATCCCAGATGCTTTAATACTCCGGTAACTCCGGTATGAGCAAGAAATGTATTGACAATACCGTTGTTGGCGAAGAAGTTTCGAACCAGCAATAAGGAAACAAACTGCGGCACTGCGATAGACGCCACAAATAAAGTTCTCCACATCTTCTTGAATTTTGTCAGCTTACTGTTGATCAGAAGCGACAGAAGAATTCCACCAACATACGTCGTCACTGTCGCAAATACTGCCCAGATCAGTGTCCATACTAGAATCTTACGGAATGTATAGCCAAATGTAACCGTCATGCTTGTTGTGAACAGGCTCTTAAAGTTCTCAAGTCCAACCCATGTAAAAAGCTTTGCCGGCGGCATATGATGCTGGTCATAATTCGTAAATGCTACGCTGATCATAACGATTAATGGCAGTACATTAAATATGATAATTCCCAGTACAGGCAGTGACAGTAATGTAATATGAAACTTTCCATTAAGCAGTTCTCTTAAATCTTCACGGAATGTATTGATATGCTTTCCTGCTTCTGCTCTTTTCTGCAGTGAATAGACTACTTTTACATTTTCCATCCACAATGCGATCGCTACCACAATGAACACCAGACTGATCACTCCAAATAGCAGACACAACAACGAATTATCGTAATTATTAACTTCATTTTTCATCGTAGCCGGGTTATAAACCATCTTCTGCTGCACGGTTCCCAGCGTTCCAAGCTTACCTATGTACGGAATTCCTATAAAAATGTTATACAGAATCACCGCTATCTCCAGAAGTGTTACAAGAATTCCTTTTATAATCTGATGTCTCTTCCAATATCCGGCTCCTGTAAGTAACAGTGAGGCTTTTACCCCACTGTCACCATTTGAAACCGCATGTCCAAATTCCTGAAAGAATCTGCCGATTGTTTTGAAAAAGTCTGCTACCGGATTTTCCTTTTTTCCTACACTTTTCATCCAAGCACCTTTTCTTTCTTTTATTGCTATCTATAAGGTTTCTTTCTATTTTTATTTTGCCGGCTGTGATGCTGCATCTACCAGATTGTCAAGCAGACTCTGAAGATCTGTTCCATCCGGATTGCCCTGAGCCATGATTTCTCCAAAACTCTTGGCAGGATCCCAGTAGTTTGTACCTACAGACTGTACAACTCCGGCTACCTTGTTCTGTTCTGTAACTGCTGCAAGTGCAACATTTGCTTTTACTTCATCGGATTCACTGATCTTCTTGTTAGATGGTCCGATCTCTCTTTCTTCAAAACGTGCCTTCTGGCTGTCTTCATTTGTCAGATATTTTGCAAGCTCCATTGCCCATCCAACCTGTTTTGAATTGGCATTTACACCCATCATCTTATATCCGGCTGCTGATCCCATCTGTACTTCTTTTCCACCGCATGTGAAAGATGGAAGGATTGTTGCTGCATAGCCATCGCCGAATGCTTCTTTTACTGCTGTTGCATCCCATGTTCCTGATACGATTGCTCCAAGAGAACCTGTTGCAATCTGGTTTGTAGTATCTCCATCAGTGATTGGAAGGAATGCCGGATTTTTAGCAATATCGATCATACCCTGTGCAACATCTGTTCCTTTTACTCCTGTAGAAGATGTTTCATTCCAATCCATCTTTGTGCTTCCGTCATCTTCAAGTTCTGTTGTAAAACCTGCACCGTAGAAGAAACCTGCTGTATACCATCCAGATGCATATACCATTCCAGCTTTCTTTCCTGCTGCCTGACAATCTTCCAGGATTTTGTCCCAGCTCTTTGCGTCTTCTTCTGATACTACGTTTTTATCATAGAACAGGAAGTATCCATTATCTGCCGCAAATGGATATGCATATAATTTTCCATCTACTGTTGATGCCTCAATCGAGCTGTCTACATTCTCTTTTGTAATCGTATCTGTATCCTGTACTTCCTGTAGTACATTTGCATTCACAAGATCTGTGATCTGATCACTTGCAAATGCAAATACATCAGCTGCCGCTTCAGGGTCTACAAGAATTGTATCTTTTGCAGTACTTTCAGATTCTACACCTACTGTGATGTCAAATTTCTGATCCTTATTCTCATCTTCGAACTTTGAAACCAGCTCGTTTGTAAGATCCTGATCTTCCTCTCCTGCCCATACAGTAAGCTTTACCGTTTCATTACTTTTTGCAGAATCATCACTGCTGTTTTTCTTTCCACATCCTGCTGCCATTGTTGCAATCATTGCTGTACAAAGTAAGATGCTGACTACTTTTTTCTTCATTTTTGGATTCCTCCCATATTCTTATTTTTTCACATTCCCGTTTAGCGCAATCGGTTGTTCTGTTTTTAATATACTTCCATTGCCCAGTTTTGTCAATGTGTAATATTTTCTATTTTTATCACCCTGTTTTTGTGCATAATTCACATTTTATTTTGTTTAGCTTCTTTTCGAAACAGTTTTTAGCGCAATCGGTTAACCCTTTGATTTTTAAAGCTTTATCCCGTTTTGTTATTTTTTTGACATGTTTTTTTCCCCGACAGGCTCTACAAAAAAAAGAGAGACCCCTGGTTGGTTTTCCGACCTCTGGTATATCTCTCTTGATTTTTCTATTTTCTCTTCATTTACTTTGTTGATTCTTTCAGAACAATCTCATATCCCAACAACGTCACTGGAGGACATTCTTTCTGTTCAATCTGCTCAATCAGCCTTCTGCCGGCTGCCATGCCAAGCGCCTTCACGTCAAATACCAGAGATGTAATTGCCGGCATATTATTTTCCAGAATTGAACTGTTAAAGAATGATGCTACTTTCATCTGAGACGGGACTTTGATACCGTCCCTTCTCAGGCGGTTCAGTACGCAGATGCAGATATTATCATCCATACAGGCGATACAATCCACTTCTTTTTTCAGTATTTCCTCTACTACATGTTCGATAGATGACGCATTTTCCTGGTTCATGTATATCAGTTCCTTATCCAGCGGTTTCCCCATCTCTTCAAATGCTGTCATATATCCTTTTAATCTTTTCTGCGTAACCACATAGTTTTCATTGCCCCCAATAAGCGCCATCCGTTTCATGCCTTTCAGAAGTAAAACGGATGTCAGCTCTTTGCAGGCACCTTCGTTATCCTGATCGATCTGCACTACATGTTCATATGGCGAGCTTCCGACAATCACGAACGGTATCTGTTCTTTTTTCAGATATTCTACCGCCTGATCTTTTACAAATGCTCTCATGAGTACAATTCCATCTACTTTTTTATTGTCCACCATTTTTTCAAGATTCGTCATATCCACATTATTGCAGATTGTAAGGAGCAGATCATATCCGCCGGATGCTGCCACTTCGTGCAATCCAGCCATACAATTGACAAAGAACGGTGCATCCACCATACAGTAATCTTCCGGCATCACCACTCCTATATTATAAGTCCTTGACATCGCCAGTCCCTGTGCGATCACACTTGGCTTATAGTCATGTTCTTCTATATATTTTAGCACTCTTTCTTTGGTTTCATTTCCTATACGGCCCTTCCCGGATATCGCTCTGGATACTGTCGTTTTTGACACTCCAAGCGCCTCTGCCACATCCGCAATTGTAATTTTTTTCTTTTCCATTCCATTCTCCCTATATCCAAACCACAAATAATGTGTTATAATCACACCGAAATGCGCAATCGTTTGTTCTTTTATGATTATTTTATCAATTCTACTGCCTTTCTTCAAGCAGATAATTGATAAATCCCGGTAAAACTCAACCAACAACAATTTATCATGAAAGGACAACACCATCTATGAAAACAAATCAACTTTATTTCGGGGCAGCCTACTATGACGAATATCTGCCATACGACCGTATAGAACAGGATCTGAAAATGATGTCTGATGCCGGAATGAATACGATCCGCATCGCAGAATCTACCTGGAGCACACTGGAACCTCAGGAAGGTGTCTATGATTTTACCCATATCGACCGCATGCTTGATGCAGCTCTTCGCTATGGCATGAATGTAATCATCGGCACGCCAACCTATGCGATTCCATCCTGGCTCGCCAAAAAGGCTCCGGATATCCTGACTCTTACACATTCCGGGCCTTCCTTATATGGCCATCGTCAGAATATGGATCTTACCAGCCCCGTTTATCTTAAATATGCCGAAAATATCATCCGTGTATTACTTAAACATGTCTGTAATCATCCATGCGTGATCGGATACCAGATTGACAACGAAACACATCATTATGACACCTGTGGTCCACGCGTACAACAAATGTTTGTAGACTATCTAAAGAACCAATATCCAGATATCCAGACATTTAATCAAGAATTTGGACTGGACTACTGGTCCAACAGAGTTGATAACTGGGATGATTTTCCAGATATCCGGGGAACGATTAACGGAAGCCTTGCAGCCGAATTTGAAGCATTCCAAAGAAACATTGTCACCCGTTTCCATCACTGGCAGGCAGACATTATAAACGAATACCGGCAGCCTGAACAATTCATTACCCACAATTTTGACTATGAATGGCACAATTTTTCTTTTGGATTACAACCAGATACAGATCAGTTTTCATCTGCAGCCTGCATGGATGTAGCTGGAGGAGACATCTATCATCCATCCCAGTGCAGACTGACCGGAGCCGAGATTACATTCTGTGGCAATATCCTGCGCGGATTAAAGCACGATAATTACCTGATTCTTGAAACACAGGCTCAGGGCAACACAGAATGGCTTCCTTACCCTGGACAGCTCAGACTTTGTGCTTACAGCCACATTGCAAATGGTTCCAACAGTGTTATGTACTGGCACTGGCATTCCATCCACAATGCCATCGAAAGCTACTGGAAAGGTGTATTATCACATGATTTTTCGGCAGGTGCCGTCTATAAAGAAGCTTCTGTTATCGGGAAAGAATTCCAGCGCATCGGAACCCGCATAAAAAATATACGTAAATATAATACCATTGCCTTGCTTCTGGATCACAGGTCTCTGACCGGACTTAGCCAGTTTCTAACCGGAGATTTGGGGAAATCCAGCTATAATACAGCAGCCCGCTGGCTCGGTGATTCCTTACACCGGCTGAATCTGGAATATGACATTTTATATACCAATGACCCGGAACTAAAAACTTTTTTGAAGCAATATAACCTGGTTATTACACCTGCGCTTTATAGTGCTTCTGAAGATCTGTTATGTACATTAAATGAATATACTGCTGCTGGTGGAACACTTGTTGCCTCTTTCCGAAGCGCTTTTTCCGATGAACATCTGAAAATTTATCACGATGCACAACCACACATGCTTACAGACTGCTTTGGCATGCATTATGATACATTTACCAATCCAAAAGAAGATTACATTGAGTTAATGCTTCCTTCCGGCACAGATTCTGATACCATTTTCTGCGGACACTCTTCTTCAGAAAATTTAGCAGATCCACCATCTCCAACTACCACAGCCAAAGTCTGCGAATGGATGGAGCTCCTTACTCCGGACAGTTCCACTGTACTCGCCAGATATTCCCGGAATGCCTGGGCAGACTATGCAGCAGTAACTATGAACCAGTACCAGAAAGGGTACGCATTCTATCTGGGCTGTCTGTTTGATGATGACACACTGGATTCTCTGATGCGCTATATCATATCAACTGCCGGACTTGCACTTCCTGACGTTCAATTCCCTGTCATCATAAAAACCGGGGAAAATGATGCCGGAGAACGCCTTTACTATTATCTGAATTATTCAGATACAGAGCAGACGGTTACTTATTCTTTTGGAGATGGTATAGAACTACTCACAGAGACTTCCATAAAACACGGAGATAAACTTAATCTTAGTCCCTGGGATGTTGCTATTATATGTATCTAATACACCAAACACATATAATCATCCCTTATGCCGTGATGTTCACACGATATAACATGCTTATATCATTCATATTAAGATGTTGGGGGCAAAAGGTATTTTGCCCCCTATGATACACGGATTGCTTCGCATTCCACACACATTAAACATGTAATAAAAATCAATTCACAATCAGGAGGTATCATTATGTCAAAGTCAAAGAAAATCTTAATCACCGGAGGCGCCGGTTATATCGGAAGCCACACAGCACTGGAGCTTTTGAATGAAGGATATGAAGTTGTTGTATATGACAACCTTTGCAATTCATCAAAAGAATCTTTAAAAAGAGTAGAAGAGCTTACAGGTAAGCACATTACATTCTATGAAGGAGATGTAAT
>NZ_CAKRAH010000022.1 GCF_934294775.1 uncultured Dorea sp. | reverse complement strand
TGGAGTCGCGGACCAGATCTTATACCAAGGCATACGCAAGGACCGGGAATCCAACCCAAATTAATGTATTAAACACCCACCATCCATCTCCCATACTACATCCGCCAACACACATATATCCTCACTATTATGACTGGTCAGCAGGATTGTCTTTCCTTCTTTTTTCAGATCCATAATCAGGCTCCGGATTTCTTCTACTCCTTTTTTATCTAGTCCATTGAATGGCTCATCGAGTATCAGAAGGTCTGGATTTTCCATGATTGCCTGTGCGATTCCAAGGCGTTGTTTCATACCTAAGGAATATTTGGCTACTGCTTTTTTTGAATCTGGATCCAGGCCTACTCTTGAAATTGTGTTCCTGATCTCTGTATCAGTTATTTTTCCTTGAATCTCCGCCAGCAATTTCAGGTTGCGGAAACCAGACATATTTGGCAGAAATCCTGGTCTTTCTATGATCATTCCCATGGATTCCGGGAAATCTACATCTTTTCCGATTACTTTGTCGTCTATGGTAATTGTTCCTTCGGTTGGTTTTATAAATCCACAGATACATTTGAACAGGACGCTTTTTCCTGATCCATTATTACCTACTATGGCATGTGTCTTCCCTGCTTCGAAATCACAGGTGATTCCTTTTAGCACTTCTTCCTCACGGAATGTTTTATGAAGATTTTCCACACGAATCTTTATTTTCTTCATTTTTATCCACCTCTTTTCCCAGGTAATACTTTATTCTGTGTCGATATATCCACCATCAATTGCATTTAAAGTTACCTCATAAGGCAGGCTTTCCTTGTTCACCTGTTCTTTATCTTGCCATGACCTATCCACTTCAAACACCCACATCGGCACCAGCCATACGCTGTTTGGATCTTCATATGCACTGATATTTCCCAGTCTGAGTTTTACATCCCGGATTTCATATGTGAATTTCAGTCCTTCTTTTTTCGTCCGTTCGCCGTCATCTGAAATTTGCATATATAAAATGTGTTGTGCTAATTTTTCTTTTATCTTTTCGAATGGCAACAGCTTTGTATTATCAGCGATTTTTTCTTTTTTCACAGATATATTATTCCACCGGAATTTTTTAACTCCGTTTTTTGTTATTATCATCTGTATGCTTTCTGTACCGAATTTTGGTGCATAGACAGTCTCTGGTATTTTTGAACTGTCTCCATAAACATCACTATATGTTGTTTCATATCCTGTCAGATTTCCTTCTGTCCTGAAAAAATATAGAGAATATCCCACTTCTGTCTCGCATTCTCCGTCCAACATTCCCCAGCTTTCCGTTTCTGTACTTCCGGTTGCCCTGACACATTCCTGTATTTTCATTCCTGTAACCGCCAGATCTTTCAGCACCTGTTCTGCTTTTTTCCGTGCCTCATCTTCTGTTATATCAGGCGCATCCGAAATTTTATTCTTTAATTTTTCAACCCAGCTTTTATATTCCGGAGGATCTTCTTCCGAACCGGCCTCAAGCCTTTCTATCGTCTTTTCATCTATATAAGTTCCTTCTTGATATAAAAATCTTGTCACAGATCCAGCCTTCGTATCATAATTAACTGCCCGGATAACCGGATCTATGTTTCTCCCCTTATCTATCCTTACAGATAATCCTATTTTATCTTTTGTATCGTAATAGAAATCACTTTGTCCATCCCATTTATCTCTTTCTGTTTGATATGGAGTCTCCCATTTTGGCGCTGCATATTGCAATGTTTCTTTTTTATCCGGTGCCTGAGCAATTATCTTATCCAGCTGTTTGTAACTATTTTGCCAATATGTGGTAGACGCTACAGCTTCCAACTTTGCCCATCTCCCCTCAAAATTTTGTATCTTTTCCTGTTCTTTCTTCAGTTCATCCTTACTCATTTTCGGATATCTATAGATTTTATTTCCTTCCGAAAAATAGTTACACAAACTGCCAAGTTCCTGATTACTCAGCTTTTTCATTTCATATGCATATACCGGTGTATTATATATTTCAGGAATATTCATGTCGTAGTCAGCATGAATCGTAATAAATCCATCACTTTTTTCGATTGTATCTGTCCAATGTTTTGGAATCTCCAGCTTCTTTGGATCCTTTGAAGCCGGAATTATATTTTCGCTGATAGATCCTTTTTTCTTGTCTGTAACTATTTTTTCTTCTGGTGTTTTTACACATGCTGTCAGATTGGTAAGGATAAACGATGTAATACACATTGTAATGATTATTCTTTTATTCATACTTTTCCCTCCCACACTTATGAAAATTGAAACTCATATCTCTCTGCCAGCCAATGAATCACACACAGATTCACTCCACTAAGAACGAATAAAATCAGACAGCTTTGCCATATTCGCGGAAGATAATCATATCCGAAATTATGCATATAATAAGTGACATGATTCAGAGGCGACAACCAGCCGCATAAAACATTGCTTTTGTATTGTACGTTCTCTGGTATATGTAAAAGTTTTCCTATTATCTGCGGAGTCAGCAAAAGGCCATACAGGTTTAATAAAAATACGCTCAATATTCCCCCTAACCGGTTCTTTCCAAGATTCCATATCATCATCCATGTCACAGTCAAGGTCTCATATAAAAGCATTAATAAGAAGATCTTAATCACACAGGTATATGGGTCTGACATTTCCATTGTCTTTACCGATGCAGGTAATGCAATGTCGCTTCCCACTCCCGAATATCCCAACATTGCTCCTGTCTCACTCCACATATTCCCCGGGAATGATAACGGTGCACACAAAAGACAAAATATGCCAAGTAAAAATAGTAAATAGATTATTGTTACAATTCCAACATATATGATCTGTGCACCAATCCATTCCCGCCTGGCCATGCGGATCAGATAATAAGGTGTCGCCTGATTTATGAATGGCATATCACCAAAGAAAAAGAGTAATAAAAGTGATGACAGCAGAATCGAATCCGCTTTTCCGAATGCCCATATAAACGGTTCAAAAATCTGCATTGTCGTTCCATATGTCCGTGCAAATATCAACGCCCTACCAGATAACATAACGCAAAATGTGAATGCCAGGACAAATCCTGCAATGATTTTCGGATTTCTTTTCCAGTCGAGAAAATTCAATCTTACGATTAATAATGTACGATGTAGTTTACCCATTTTCCCACCCTCTTTTAATTTTGAAATAATATCCTGTCCCCGTTACTATAATCAGCACAATTAAAAATATAATTGTCTCCACAGCCCCGGTCTGTTGTGGTATCATCCATTCCTTGGGACTTAACATCCACCGATTCTTCAGATATGCTTCTGCCAATGTCGAAACAACATAATAAAAGATAAAGGGTGCCGCATATGCCATATACCGATTTTTCGTTATCGCTCCAACCAGCCCGCCAGTCAATGCATACAGCATACCATTCAGACACAAAATCAATATATTTTCCAACAAAGCCATATGATATGACATTCCCATGTTTTTCCACTGCATAAATTGCATGTTATTTAACGGATATCGTATTACATTTACTACCAGTAATAGCAGAAGCGAACACGCTGCTGCCAGACCTCCGTATAACCCACAATTTACTACTTTGCTAAAACCGTATCGTTTTCTGGATGTCCTTGGCATAATATACATCAATATTCCATTTTGCAGATCTTCTAAATACGATGCGCTTGCCGGTAATGTACACGCCACAGGCAATAGAAAAATAAATATTTCCGAATGCATTCCCTGATACCAGCTTTCTGTACACCATACATAACTTCCTATATAATCAATCTCCCCCATTGCGTCTTTCAGGTCTCCCGCTCCGATTATTCCGGCTACTGTCAAAACCAATATACCTATGTAAAATCCTGCGGAATAACTCCCCCGTTTTGCTTCCACTTTGAATATATGATTTTTCATACTTGTCACCTTCTCTGAACCTGGATAAAACCTCCATCAATTGCATTCAGCACGACTGTTTCCGGGCCAATGTTCTCCGTTGTAATTTCTTTTCCTGTTTTATGTTGCATTTTTCCTTCCACATCAAATACCCATACCGGAACCAGCCACGATCTTTTTGGTTTGTTATATGCATTTATATTTGCAGCACGAAGCTGTACATTTTTCACCGTATAAATATTAGCAAACCCCTCTGGGCTGATTCCTCCAAGATTTGCAATCTGCGCATATAACAAATGATCTGCCAGCTTTTCTTTAATCTCGTCAAATGTCAGTAATTTTGTGTTTTCTGCTATTACATCTGTTTTCTTTGAAATATCTGTCCATTCAAATAGCTGAATGCCTTCTTTCGTAACAATCATCCGGATACCTTCGGTTATAAAAGATGGAGCATATACCGTTTCTGCCAGATTCTCATATTGTTTTGAAGCTAATGTCAATGGATAACCTACTACATCTCCTGCCTTCACCGAAAAATAAACTGCATATCCACTGCTCACCTGTGTATCATCGGTTCCTACCCCTGCCCAGCTCTCACTGTCTGTATTTCCAATGGCCTTTACGCAATCTCTGACATCCATTTCTGTAATAGATAATTCTTTTAACACACTTTTTGCCATTTTCACTGCATCTTTTTCTGTAAAATTTTCATCCGTTACGTGTTCCATATTTTCCGATAAATAACTTAGATATTCTTCATTTCCATATTGGAATGCATGTTCAAGTTCCCATTCCAGATTCAGTTCTCTTTCATCAATAAAAGTTCCCTGACGATATGCAAATGCTGTCGTACTCCCAATCTCATTATCGTAACTAATCACTCTGATTACCGGATCTACTTTTCTTCCCTTTGCAACTCTTGCAGTAAACCCAATATTTTTATCCGTCTCAAAATACCAGTTATTCCATGTTCTTTTATGTGTTGCATTACACCATGACTTTCCGATCCATTCCATACCGTTCTTCAACGGAATTCTTAATTCTGCTTTTATTTCTTTTGGTTCCGTTCTCTTTTCATCTGCATTTTTAATCAGATTTTCTACACTTCCAACCATAGATGCCATATAATTTGCATCATAAGATCCCCAGTTTCCTATGCCTGCTGTCATTTTTTCTTTTTCTGCAATGAGTTCTTCTTTTGTCATCCCCGGATCTTCATACAAAGATGAGCCTTCTGCAAAATAGCTGCACAAATTTTCCAGTAGCTTCCGATCCATTTTCCGTATCTTATATGCGTATACCGGTGTATTATATATATTTCCAATGGAAATATCATCATCTGCCTCCACAGTAATGAATCCATCTTTTCTCGTGATTGTCTCTTTCCAATGTTCTGGAATATTTAACTGTTTTTCTTTACCCTCCTTCTCTTTTGGAATAATATTTTCCTCTGATAATCCTTTCGATTTATCTGTCACGATATTTTCTTCCGGTGTTTTCACACATGCCGTTAAATTTAACAACATAGCAGTAAGTAACATAAAGGCCGCCAATTGTTTTTTCTTCCTCATACGCTTCCTCCCTCACTATTTTCTTTTACAACTTCCCTGTTTTTGTTATTCAAAAGGTAACACATTCGTATGTCATTCATATGTCATTTTGATAAAAAACACAAGAAATATATCTTTTCAACATACTCCTTGTGTTCTGCTTTTTGATTCTTTATTCAGTTTGTCCTGAACCAGAACTCCACTCCATTCTCTTTATTCCCACAGCCATATGCGAATCCATGCAGTTCCAGTATCCTTCGGCAGATTGGTAATCCCATTCCGGTTGAGCCTTTTTCTCTATTTCTTGACTTATCCTGCCTGCTTAAGATATCCCACACCCGTGTTATATCCTCTTCTTCTAATCTGGCACCTTCATTCCACACCCAAAACCTGCATCCTTTTTTCTCTCTTGTTAGTTTTACGGTTATCGTTCTTCCGCTTTCTGTATATTTATATGCATTGGAAAGATAGTTATCAATGACCAGTGCCAGTAACTCTTTATTTCCCCTTATCTGTTCTGTCTCTTCCATTGATACGTTACATTTAACACCGGCCGACTCGAATAAATCTTCGTATTTTTCTATTTCTTCCTGCACGATTTCTCTCATATCACATTTTACTTTTTCCAGATGCTGTATTTTCTGCAAACGGTTATATTGTAAAAATGATACGATCAGCCGGTTCATCTGTTTTGTTTCGTTATACACGGATCTGGTATAATCCATATTTTTTTCTGGTGCTACATTTTCCAGTATGCACTCACATTGGTTCTGGATGACGGCAAGCGGCGTTTTTAGTTCATGTGCGACAGCGCTTGTAAGCATCTGCCTTGATTCTTCCAGCTTTCTGTTTTTGATATGTAAATAATTCATAAGGCCTAGCAGCATTGTTCCCAGAATCAGAAACAGCAGACTCTGCGTAACCACGGCGCCCCGGAAAACGGAAGATTCTATTACTTCCACTCTTTCTTCATAAGCAGCTGCCAGATACATTGTATACACATTTCCATTAACCTCCAGATTCTGTGTATACCAATAATGATGCTGGTCATAATACTCGTAGTCCGTTGCCAGTTTTCCTGCGATATAGTTCCGGATATTGGAGCGGTTCAGACTCTGATACAGACTCTGATATACACCTCTTCGTTTTCCACCATTATCCAGATCGGTCAGATACATCTGCATATACCGGTATCTTTTATCCTGCTTTAATTCATTCTGTCTCTTTTCCATGACTTCCTGCTTCACTTTTTTCTGTTTGTCTGTAAGATTTGTATCTGTATTATTTTCATATTTATCAAGCTCATATACTGCATTATATGCATATTTTGTAGATGGATGGTCTGATAACTTTAGTGTAAGCACTTTTTCTGGATTTATCCCGTTTACCAGGGTCAGCTTAACCGGAATTGCCTTTCCTTTCTTCATATAGTATTCCAATTCCTTCACCTGCACGGTATTAATCGGTCCGACTGTCGCCCGGAGTTTATCTATTTTTTCCCACTGCTTCTTTGTCAGATAATCATCCAGATGTATTGCCTGATACTCTGCACCTTCATACACCAGTAACATACTTCCTGTTTTTTCTTTTACTCTGCCTTCCGGATCCACGAACGCCGCCTGCCAGGGGTACTTATGTTCCGCCTCCGTATAAAAATCATATGTAATGGATTCCAGTGATATATATTCTCCCTCATTCGCTCTCTGGCAGTAGTTTTTTTCAAAATAATCTTTTACACTTTTTACACTCTGTCTGAAATCACTTTCTACATAATTAGCCGCAGATTTGTAACTCACCAGCAGACATGCCAGATACATCACTATAAGAAGCACAACCAGATACACATTCATCTTCTTTCTGCTCATCTGCTATTCCTCCCTGTATACATATCCGGATCCAATCACTGTCTTAATGCAGTCCGCATGATCTCCCAGAAGCTTTCTGATGCGTTTGATATGTGTATCCACAACTCTTGTATCTCCTTCAAAGTCATATCCCCAGATTCTGGACAGTATGATTTCCCGTTCCAGTACTACATCCCTATTCTCCATCAGATATGCCAGCAGCCGGAAATCTTTACTGGAAAATGAGACTTCTTCTCCCTCTACATATACTTGTTTACGGATCAGATCTATCACGATTCCCTTTCCCGTCAGTCTGTGTTCCTGATCTACTCTTTTACTTCTCCTGATCATTGCCATACATTTCTGCGATAATACTGACAGTGGAAATGGCTTTACAATATAGTCATCGGCTCCTACTGCATATCCTGCGAGCAGATCTTCTTCCTCTCCCAGAGCCGACAAAAACAGCACAGGAATATTCTGCTGTCTTCTTATCTCCCTGCATGCTTCTATTCCATTTATCCCGGGCATCATCACATCCAGAATAATCAGATCAAATGCCTGTGCAAATGCTGCTGTTAACGCCGCTTCACCATCCGGTGCCAGAACGATCTGAAAGCCTTTTGACACAAGATAATCTCTCATCGTTTCTCGCAATTTTCTTTCGTCATCTGCAATTAGTATTTTGTACATGCTATCCCCTCTTTCTGTTCTTATCATAACATGCTAATATGAATTTCATATGGCATATTGCACAGATTTTTCACTTTTCTATTCCATTTATTGACTTCTCATTCTGTAACTTATATACTGTATCTACATTTACAGATAACTATATCAATTCGTGATATTTCGTTTTCTGATTAAACCGTTTTATTATAAACGGTTTTCCTAGTCATTCTAGTTGTTTCAACTAATTTTTCATTTTTATTAATATGTCTGTTTTAATAGCAACATATATTTAAGGTTGGTGATGTTTATGATTGTATTTGTATTTTAAATTTATATTGAATAGTAAATAAATATTTGTTACAATTAAGGAGGAATATATTTGACATTTTACAAATTGAATAAGAAGTACAAAGACAGAATTTTCCGGCTCATTTTTCACGACAAAGCTGAATTGTTAAAGCTATATAATGCATTGAACAACAGTCACTACACCAATCCTGACGATCTCATTATTACAACCATTGACGATGTTGTTTATATGGGTATGAAAAATGATTTATCTTTTATTATTAGTAATATGATGAATCTTTATGAACATCAGAGTACATTCAGCCCAAATCTTCCATTACGCGGACTATTCTATCTAGCTTCATTGTATCGGACTTATGTGGATTCATTCAAAAATAAACTTTATACAGAAACAGCCGTTTCTCTTCCTTACCCGCAATACATCGTCTTTTACAATGGAACAATGGATGAACCAGAACGTCAGGAATTGAAATTAAGTTCTCTCTACGAGAAACCAATTCAAAATTGCACACCTGCTTTAGAATGTACTGCGGTTGTTCTCAACATCAATCTTGGTCATAACCACGAACTCATGGAACAGTGTAATACTTTAAAAGAATATGCAACTTTTATTGATACAATCCGCTTACATATTGCAAATGGAGAATCTTTTGAAACAGCAATAGAATCCTCGGTTGATGAATGCATCCATTCGGATATTCTGGCTAATGTGCTTCGAAAAAACCGTGCGGAGGTGATTGATGTGATTTTAGAAGAATATGATGAAGAAGAATTTCGCAAATATCTGCGAGAAGAAGCAACTCAACAAGGACTTGCCGAAGGTCGTGCTAAAGGTCGTGCTGAAGGTCGTGCTGAAGGTCGTGCTGAAGGTCGTGCTGAAGGTCGTGCTGAAGGTCGTGCTGAAGGTCGTGCTGAAGGTCAAAACCTTGAACGTATTCATGGAATCAAAAATCTAATTGAAAGTTTCCAGGAACTGCATATTTCACAAGAAGACACCATTTCTAAGCTTATAGAAAAATATACATTGTCAGAAGGAGACGCCATGTCTTACGTTTCACAATACTGGAAGTAAAAAAACAGAGCAATATCGTATCTCTAAGCGGAAGAGTTCTCATACGATATTGCTCGTTTTATCATAACTTTATAATGCAGATAACCTGCCACTGGCAGCTTCTCTTGCATACTTTGGTATGTAAAATATCCAAATCATACGGATATCTGCATATTGGAATACTATAATTTCTTAATCTCAATCTGTGGCAGTATGCGCTCCATATCTTCTTTTACGAAGAATCCGGTTTCTTCTCTTAATGCTGCTGATGCTGAGATTGCACTTGCAAGCTTTAATGTCTCCTGTACACTTAAGCCTCTTTCGAATCCGAGTGCGAATCCTGCGATCATGGAGTCTCCGCATCCTACGGTATTGACCGCATCGATTCTTGGAACGATTGCCTGATATACCCCGTCTTCGCAGATCAGGAGTGATCCGTCTGCTCCAAGTGAGATGACTACGATCTCGATACCGGCTTCATGGATCTTCTTTCCTGCTTCGATCAGTTCTTCTCTTGTATCACAATGGCTTCCGGTCAGCATACGGATTTCATCAATGTTCGGCTTTACCATCGTTGGTTTTGCCTCGATACCCATCTCCAGAAGTTTTCCGCTCGTATCAAGAATGACCTTCTTACCTGCCTCTTTTACAATCGATACCAGTTTCTGATAAGCAGTTCCGTCCAGTCCCTTTGGTACACTTCCGGACATTGCTACTACATCAGCTTTTGGTACTAATGTCTTGAATTTTTCGCAGAATCCTTCAAAGTCTTCTGCGGATACGGTAAATCCAGGCTCCAGGAATTCTGTCTGTACATGGTTCTTTTCGTCCCAGATATTGATGCAGGAACGGCTCTCTGCATCCATGTGATAGAATTCACTCTTGATGCCGAATGGTTTCAGGGAATCTACGATATAATTTCCTGCATGTCCGCCTACGAATCCGGTTGCTACCACTTCTGCTCCTGCGATAGATGCAGGCTTTGATACATTCAGTCCTTTTCCACCAGGTGTATAAGTACACTCTGCTACACGGTTAACTTCTCCTACCTGGAATTCTTTTACTACATATCTTTTATCAATCGCTGCATTCAACGTAACGGTTAATATCATCGCACTTTGCCTCCTATGCTTCGCTGTCGATTAAGATCTTACCTTTTACCAGTCCTCTTGTCTTGTACATCTCAAATGCACTTGCGATTTCGCTAAGCGGAATCTTCTTGAAGATGAAGGAATCGTCAAACTTCAGTTCTCCTGTCTTGAAGTAGTGTGCTACTAATTCCCATTCATGTCCCGGGAATGGTGCACTGTATGACATCCATGATCCTGTCAGAATAAATTCTTTACGGTTTAAGTTCTCCCACTCTTTTACAGAGAAGGTAACTTCTTTTGTAGGAGTTCCAACGCAGCATACCTGTGCTTTGTTGGCAGCTAACTGGAATGCCATCTTAATTGTAATAGAATTTCCTGCTGTCTCATACACATAATCATAGCCTTTACCACCGGTAAGTGCCATAGCTTTATCCATGAAGTCTTCTTCCAGTGTGTTAATTCCGGCTGTTGCTCCAAGACGTTTTCCTAATTCCAGACGTTCATCAGAGATATCAAATACAACAACTTCTTTTGCTCCGAAGATCTTAGCCCACTGCATAACAAACATTCCGATGGTTCCGCCTCCAAGGATGGCTACTGTCTTTCCACCTTTGAAGTCTACTCTTTCCAGTCCGTGAAGTGCTACTGTTGCCGGCTCAAAGAATGCACCTTGTTCGAAGCTTACGCTGTCTTCGAATTTTACAGCATTCTTTTCAGGAACAACCACATACTCTGCAAAGCTTCCGAATTCTCTGGAACCAATGAAGCTATAATGTTTACACAGAGAGTAGTTACCCTTCTGACAGTCTTCACATTCCATACATGGTACAAGTGGTACACCTGCAACTCTGTCACCTGGTTTTACAGATGTTACGCCTTCTCCTACTTCTTCTACTGTTCCTGAGAATTCATGTCCCAGTACATTCGGGAAGAAATGGCATGCATCCCCGTTGACACGTGGAATATCTGATCCACAGATTCCTGTATATTTTACTTTGATCAGTACCTGTCCTTTTTTTGGTACTGGTTTCTCGATCTCTTCATATCTGATATCTTCTCTTGCGTGTACGACTCCTGCTTTCACTTTTACATTCCTCCTGTTTTCTTCATGGTCTCTTTTAAGTTCTCATAGATTTCCAGATAGGTCTCATAATTCTTCTGGTAAATTGCATGTTTTTCCATATCAGGCTCGTGATGGCGAGTCTTTTTCACTGTAATCTTTACAGCTTCTTCAAAATCTTTATACATTCCGATTCCGACTCCGGCAAGCATAACTGCACCAAGTGTAGTCGCTGTATCGGAAGATGGTACGGTGATTGGTTTTCCTGTTACGTCACATTTGATCTGTGTCCAAAGAAGAGAGTTTGCAGATCCACCCATTGCGAGCAGTTCTTCTACTTTTGCTCCTGTCTGTTCTCCGATATCCAGGTTGTGCTTCAATGAATATGCCACACCTTCCATTGCTGCACGGATCAGATGTCCTTTTGTCTTACTAAAGTCCAGTCCGTAATACACACCCTTGGCGTTCGGATCCCAGATTGGTGAACGTTCTCCTGACATATATGGAAGGAAAATCAGTCCGTCACTTCCTGCAGGTACCTTCTCTGCCAGCTCATTGAACTGAACTAACGAAGATTTTCCACATTCTTTTGCGATACTTCTCTCATAATCCCCAAGTTCCTTCTCAATCCAGCGCATAACTCCGCCGCCTCCGACGGTTCCGCCCTGTAAGATCCACTGATTTGGAACTGCATGGTAACTTAAGATCAGTCTTGGATCTGCCGCATACTCATCCAGACAGATACTCATTCCGCCTGCCTGACCGCCCTGTTCCTGCGTCTCTCCTGGATGGATGACACCTGATCCAAGCGTTCCGCATGCTGCATCCAGTGCTCCGGCAGCCACCGGTGTTCCTTCTAACAGGCCTGTCTCTTTCGCAGCTTTTGCACTGACACCGCCTACAACTTCCGAACATTCATAAATGTCTGACAGGAAGCTTTCCGGGATTCCAAGCTTTCTACACATTTCCATATCCCATGTTCCGGTTCTCATATCAAAGCAGTGAAGTCCGTACCCCTGAGATTTATCCTGTGAACAGATACCGGTAAAACGATATACGATAAATGCATTAGACTGTAAGATCTTATATGTCTTTTCATATACTTCTGGCAGATTTTCCTTATACCACAGGATCTTGGCTGTCGAATAAGATGGCTGCATCGAATTTCCAGCCACCTGGAAAATATTATCTGCACCAATCCCGGCATTTAACCGGTCACAGATTGACTGCGCTCTGGTATCCATCCAGATTGGTGTGTTGGCCAGTACATTTCCTTCTTTATCAATTGGAATGGCTGACCAGCTCTGGCCATCCACTCCGATTCCTTTGATTTCTTCCGGTTTGATGTCTCCTTTTTTCAGGACATCCCCGATTGCGCTGCATACAGCGCTCCACCATTCATCCGGATTCTGTTCTGCCCATCCCGGATGTGGATAATATACCTGATAACCACCATTTCCACTGGCGATTACCTCTCCTTCTTTATTGAATACCGCAACCTTGCAGGCACTGGTTCCGATATCGACTCCCAATAATAATTCCCGCATAGGAACCTCCTTTTCGCACTTTCCAGACAGAGATTATTCTGCCTTTCCATCACATCCGCATACTCTCATACGGTTCATAACCAGTTCTTTGACTGCTGCCATACCAACTTTTCCGTATGCCTTTGGATCAAATGTCTCTGGTTTTTCTACATATAATTTCTTGCATGCATCTGTAAATGCTACACGAAGCTCTGTCGCGAAGTTCACTTTTGAAATTCCACGGCTTACACAGTCTGCAACATCTTCATCGCTGATTCCGGATGCTCCGTGAAGTACAAGTGGAATAGATACTACTTTTGCAATTTCAGAAAGACGTTCTTTATCAAGTACCGGAGTTCCTACATAGAATCCATGTGCAGTTCCGATTGCGATTGCCAGTGAATCAACGCCTGTTCTTTCTACGAATTCAACGGCTTCATTTACATCTGTATTTGTATCAGCTTCTGCTACCAGGTCATCTTCTTTTCCACCGACTTTTCCAAGTTCTGCTTCTACAGGAATTCCTTTTGCATGAGCCATCTCTACAACTTTTTTAGATACGGCAATGTTATTTTCAAAATCTTCTTTGGATCCATCGATCATAACAGATGTATATCCATTTCCGATACATTCTTCTGCAAGTTCATAGCTGCTGCCGTGATCTAAGTGCATACATACAGGAACGCTTGCTTTTTCAGCTTCTGCTTTAACGATTGCTGCATATGTAGCGCTTGTTCCGTATTTTACAGTAGACGGTGTTGTCTGGATCATAACCGGTGCTTTGAGTTCTTCTGCTGCAGCGATGATTGCCTTTACCATCTCCATGTTCTCTGCATTGAACGCTCCTACTGCATATCCACCTTTTCTTGCTTTTGTTAACATTTCTTTTGAAGTAACTAATGCCATCTTTTTCATCCTCCTGAATTTTTAATCTTTTATAGTGTTCATATTAATATAGAAAAAACTCTTCTATTTTTCCGGGTACATACATTTGATTCCCTTTTCTTCGCAGACTTTTAATACTGCTTTTTGTGGTTTCCGATCTGTAATGATCACATCCACATCTTCTGTATCCATCACTTTGGCAAATGCGGATTTTTCAAATTTGGTAGAATCGATTGCCATGATCTTCGTCTCTCCACGCCCGATCATCGCCCGCTTTGTTCTTGCGAACTCATCTCCGGTATCAAAGAATCCTTCCTCCGGATCAAATGCTTTGCAGGATGCGATTGATTTTTCTACTTTGTATTCTTTCACTCCTGCGATTGTTGCTGCTCCGACGGTTGCAAGGAATCCTTCTTTTAAGCTTCCTCCAAGTGAGATTACATTCCAGTCAGCCATATCTGATACTTCAATCAGCACTTCGATGGAATTCGTAATAATAGTAAGATTTTTCTTATTCTTTAGCGCTTTTGCCACATATACAGCTGTGGTACTTGCATCCAGTAAAATGTGTTCGCCGTCCTCTACCATACCTGTGATCAGTTCTGCGATTTTCTGCTTTCCTGATGCGTTACTTTTCTTTCTGACATTGAACGGCATCTCCATATTGTTGTTCTCGTTGATCACTGCTCCACCGTAGCTCTTGGTACATAATCCTTCTTTTTCGAGACGTTCCAGATCTCTTCTTATCGTCTCTTCGGATACCTTATATAACTGGCTGAGTTCTGCAACAACAACTTTTTTATCTTCCTGAAGTTTTTCTAATATGCCGTTTCGTCTTTCTATTGCTATCATACCTTTTGAATCTCGCTCCTCCTTCCCATCTTATTATCTGATGCTTACTTTCTGCACTTTTGTTTCATTTTATAATACTGCATATTTTTCCTGTTACACCAGCTTTTCACAGCTTCTATCTTGTGGTTTTTTGTTTGTTAAAACTTTGTTTTTCTTTGTTTTATCTTGTTTTATCTTGTTTTTTGTTGTTTTCAAGTTGAATAATACAGAAAAAACCACACAATGTCAATAGTATTGTGTGGTTTTTTCTGTTTTTATATTATTTTCTTTCTTAACTTTTTCCGTTCTTTTATTGCAGGATTAATTCTTGTTTTTCCGTTTCTTATGCTTCCGCATCCGGATTGATCTGAATCACGGCTTTTACAATATCAGCTTTATTATTGACGCTGTAATCCATAGCTTTCTGTGCTTCATCTAATGGGAAGATGTCTGTAACGATTCCCTTTAAGTTCACTTTTCCAGAAGCAACTGCATCAATTGCAAGCGGATAAATGTGACGGTAACGGAATACTGTCTTAAATGTCAGTTCTTTATCCAGAGCAAGGCTCACTGGAAGTGTAAGTTCACCTGTCTTACTATATCCAACCAATACAATTGTAGAGCCTTTCTTTGCAATATGTATAGCCTGTGATGTTGTGATCTGTGTACCTGCTGTCTCGATGACGATGTCAGTTCCCATACCGCCGGTCAGCTGTTTTACTTTTGCAATTACATCTTCTTTTGCTCCGTTGATCACACCGGTTGCACCAAGTTCCATTGCTTTTTCCAGACGTTTGTCCATGATATCCACAACGTATACCTCAGATACTCCTCTTGCTTTTAATGCCATCATAGATACCAGACCGATACATCCGGCTCCCATGACAACTGCTTTCTGTCCAAGATGTGCATCTCCCTGGATTGCTGCATGGAATCCAACGGCCAGAGGCTCGATCAGTGCTCCCTCTAATGTACTTACATTGTCAGGAAGTTTGAAGCAAAGTCCTGCTTCGTGTGCTACATATTCCTGGAATACACCATCAACCGGTGGTGTTGCGAAGAATACAACGTCCGGACACAGATTATATTTTCCTTCACGACAGAATTCGCAGTGTCCACAGGTTTTTCCTGGCTCCAGTGCTACTCTGTCCCCTACTTTCAGATGCTTTACATCTTCTCCTACTTCAACAACCACACCGCCTGGTTCATGTCCCAGTACAAATGGTGGTTTTACTACATAATCTCCGATTGCTCCTGTCTCATAATAGTGAAGATCGGAACCACAGATTCCAACATAATCCAGTTTTACTAATACTTCGTCTGCCTTTGGTGTTGGGATATCACGCTCTTCAAATCCCATTTCCCCAATTCCGTTCATCACTGCAACTTTCATTTTTCCATCCATGAAAACGTTCCTCCTAGACTTTATTAAATATTTTAATAATGTACTTATATTATCATCCAGACAGGTTCGATTGTCAAGATAAAATTCTAGTTTCATTCATTCTATTACCGGTATTTTCCCGCATAAAATATCTGCCATCAGTTATTTTCTTCGTCTTCCCCGTCCCAGATATCTCTCCAGTCTTTTGCACTCTCCCACAGGAACACTTTTCCTTTGATCAGTCTTGCGTTCCGGTCTGCTTTTCTTAATGTTTCCATCTCTTCCTCTGTCAGGAAATCTTCGGTTACGGTTCTAAGATTTCCTACATATTCATTTTCATATATGGAAAATGGAATCGGCACATGTCCTCTTTGTACAGCCCACTTCATACAGATCAGTGCCTGATGACAATTGTGTGCTTTCGCGATTTTCCGAAGCTCCGGCATCTCAAATGTCACGACATCCCCTTCTTCTGTATCACGTTCCGGTCTGCATGGTGATCCCATCGGACTGAATGCAATCGGAAGAATATCATGTGCTTTACAGTATTCGAATAATTTTGGCTGCTGGAAAGTCGGGTTGATTTCTACTTCCAATACCGTCGGTTTGATCCTGCAAAGTGGCAGTACCTGTTCAAGCTTTGTGATCGTCATATTAGACATCCCGATACTTTTTACAAGTCCCATATCTACCAGACGCTCCATCTGTCTCCAGGTCCTCATATACTCATCCACTGAAAATGGAACGGCATCTGGGTTACGTCCTTCCAGATGTGCTCCCGGTGCGTGGTAATTCGGAAACGGCCAGTGTACCATATAGATGTCCAGATAATCCAGTCTGAGGTCTCTTAAACTGGTCGCACATGCCACCAGTACATCACCTTTTCCATGCATGTCATTCCATACTTTTGTCATGATCGTCAGATTCTGTCTCTGTACAATTCCATTGGCAAATGCTTTTTCGAAGACTTTTCCGATATCTTTTTCATTGCCATACGCTGCCGCACAGTCGAACAGACGGTAGCCCGCCTGGATTGCTCCATACACTGCATCAGCTGTCTGCTCTGCCGAAAATCTGTCATTTCCAAATGTCCCCATGCCGATTCCCGGTATCACCATACCGTTACTTAGTTTCCTTTGTGGCACTAATGCCGGTTCTACTTTTTCCATTGCATAGCCTCCTTATATTTCTTGCATTTTTTTATGAATGTTTTTGTTATCCGTTATCCTTTCTTTTTATTCTTTTCTTTTAATATGCCACGTATCTGATAACTTTCTGCCTTCCACCCGCTTCCAAGTTCGGACTGTTCTTCCAGTCTCTGGTATATTTTCTTCGCAGATTCCTTAAGATCCTGCACGTATATTATTACCGGATAGCGCTCTGAACCATCAAAATCATCGATACTTCCTATCACATAATCTTCCTTTTGTTCTTCTGTTCCCCATAAGGTCTCTGCAATCCTCTGCGCAATCTCCCCTGCTCCACATACGATCATCCCCGATGGCATCCTGACGATTTTCTCTTTGACGCGTTCCATCGAAGCTTCATCTATCTTGCGGTCTCTGCGCCACGGAATCCTTACTACTTTTCCTTCCGGACAATTTTCAATAAATGCTTCTTCTCTTTTTCTGACATTTCCGATGCTTCTATTGTCCCATCCAACGTACAGATATTCCGAATCTGGAAATTCTGTACTTTCTACCAGCTCCCTGACTGCTGCCGCATTATCAAGGAATACCGCATCTGCATATGGAAGCGCATCATCTGCATCAAAGAATACCAGATTCATACCGATACTCCTGAGTCTTAAAAGCTTCTCCCTGTCGATTGCCTGGTCGTCCTGCCAGATAACAACATTTCTGATATTTCTCGTATAGAGGCGGTACAGGCAGTCTTCCACCGAAGTCCGTTCCGGGACCTCCACATATAAGAGTAATGTATCTTTTTTCCATGCCTGTTTCTGGAATTCGGCAATAAATTTTGCGAAGAATGGATTCCTTGACGGTGCAGTAAGTGCAACCACATCCAGTGGATTATCGTTGCCATAATTTTTCAGTGTTACACGTGTTCCATTTCCCACTTCACGTACGATCAGATTTTCTTTCTCCATAAGCTCCAGTGTCTTACGGACCGTAATACGGCTCACGTCATAATCTGTTGATAACTGACGCTCGGATGGAATCTTTTCACCGTCTTTATAGACTCCTTCATAGATCTTTTCACATAATGTATTTTTTAAATCCAGGTATCTGAGTTCGTTCATTTCATTTCCCATATTCAAGTCCTCATTTATATATGTTTTTCTATATTGGTATTATACCAGAATACCAATATTTTCTCAAGATAAATACAAGAGTGTGTATGAAAAATGCTTTCTGCAAAATCTTCTGCAAAGTGGAGCATGTAAATTACAGGAATATTTTTCAAACACTCTCCAAGACAACAAAAAATGTCTGTCCTGTATGTCACATATACAAAAACAGACATTTTTATTATATAGAGTGATATCAGCAGCAACGTGTATTTTACCGCTCACTGATGTCCTCAGATTGCTCCATTGCTATGCATTTCCGCAATTCTTCAACGCTTATACCTATTGATCATTCGTAAGCTTCAGCTTATCTAATATGTAGAAGATCAGACTCAGGATCATCGCAACTACACATGCCAGCACCATTCCGGTTAAAGATACGGTTCCGATATTTACAGAGATTCCGGAAAGACCTGTTACGAACACGATGGATGTCAGCATCAGGTTTCTGGATCTTCCGTAATCTACCTGTGAATCAACCAGAATACGAAGTCCCGATGCACCGATCATACCATACAGAAGGAATGAGATTCCTCCGATAACCGGTCCTGGAATTGTCTGGATCATCATCGACAGTTTGCCAACAAATGAGCATATGATAGAAAGAACCGCAGCTCCTCCGATGACACGCACACTGTAAACCTTCGTCACTGCCATAACCCCGATATTTTCTCCATATGTAGTCGTTGGCACAGATCCGATCAGGCCGGATACCATGGTCGAAAAGTTATCTCCGAACAGAGATCTGTGAAGTCCCGGATCAGACAAAAGATTTCTTCCTACAATTTTACTGGTTACCACCTGATGTCCGATATGCTCCGATGTAATAACCAGCAGTACCGGCAGGATCATCATAATCGCTCCGATATCAAACTTTGGTGACTGGAAATTCGGAACCGCAAACCACGATGCTTCCATTACCTGTGTAAAATCCAGGATTCCACATGCAAGCGCTGTCAGATACCCTGCGATGACCGCAATCAAGATCGGAATAACCGATAAAAATCCGCGGAATAAAATATTTCCAAATACTGCAACCCCCAGTGTTACTGCAAATACAATTACATTTTTCGAATCGATCTTATCATCCAGAAGTCCGGCATTGCTTGCAGCCGAGCTTGATAATTCCAGTCCGATCAGTGCAACTACCGGCCCCATCGCTGCAGGTGGCAGTACGATATCAATCCATTTTGTTCCACACTTGTAAATGATAAACGATAAGATACATCCGCAGAATCCGACTGCTACGAATCCTCCCAGTGCATACTGATATCCCATCTTACTGATTACAACGCCTGCCGGTGCCAGAAATGCAAAACTGGATCCAAGATATGCCGGTGATTTTGCTTTTGTCACCGTGATAAAGATCAGTGTTCCCACACCATTCATAAAAAGTACGATCGCCGGATTGATTCCAAAGATAAATGGCACCAGCACAGATGCTCCAAACATCGCAAACATATGCTGGATACTCAATGGAAGCAGCAGTTTAAATGGTACTTTTTCTTCTACCTGGATAATCTTATGACTTTCCATGTTTAGTTCCTCCTCTACTCTTCATTGTTACATCTGAAAAATAATATCCACATATTCTTCCAGATGTATATTTTCTCAATCCCAGATATTTTCCGAACCAGCCCCTTTGCCACTGGTATCCTCAAAAAGAGGTATGAGAATTACACATCTCATACCTCTTACCTAAGATTTCACTCTTCAAGATATTCTATCATATTGCCATATTTCTTAAAAGAGAAATCCATATTTTTGTATTACGTTTTAAAACGTGTCTTAAAAATGCTTTCTGCAAGACACCTGTCACAATTTATCTTTCCATAATTAACATGTTTCATATAAACATTTCACAGTCGGATAGATCTTTCTGAACTGCTGGTAACGTTCTTCGTATTTTGCCGTCAGTTCCGGATCTGGTTCTACTGTGTCGATTACTTTTACAATCTTTGCCGCCGCTGTCTCTACATCCGGGTATTCCCCGCATCCAACTGCTGCCAGCATGGCACCTCCAAGTGCCGGTCCTTCTTCGTTCTCTACGACATCCACCTTCAGATTCATGATATTTGCAATCATTTTCTTCCAGAGCGGACTCTTTGCCCCACCGCCGCAGATCTTAGTACGTTCAATCTTGATTCCAAGACTCTTTGCAACTTCCAGTGAATCACGAAGTCCAAATGTAACACCTTCCAGAACTGCCTGTGTCATATCTTCACGGGTAGTATCCATGGACATTCCGATGAACATCGCTCTTGCATCCGGGTTATTATGTGGTGATCTTTCTCCCATCAGATATGGAAGGTAGAAGACTCTGTTCTCTCCAAGTTTTGTAATACCGGCCTGTTCTGCTGCAAAGTCTTTGGTCTTCAGGATTTCTTCATTCCACCACTTATTGCAGGATGCCGCACTTAACATACATCCCATCAGATGATAATGTCCGTCTGCATGGGCAAATGAATGTAATGCATTATTCTCATCTACACCGAACTTGTTGCTGGAGATAAAGATCGTTCCGGATGTTCCAAGAGAAATGTTACACATTCCATCTCCTACGGTTCCAGTTCCCACAGCTGCTGCCGCATTGTCCCCTGCTCCGGCGATTACTTTTACTTTTTCGGAAAAGCCAAGTTCATCTGCAATTTCTTTTTTTAATGTTCCTACTACTTCATAGCTTTCATAAAGTTTTGGAAGCATCTCTTCTGTAATGCCGCAGATATCCATCATTTCTTTTGACCAGCAGCGGTTCTTGACATCCATAAGAAGCATTCCGGAAGCATCGGATACATCCGTGCAGAATGATCCAGAAAGCTTGTATGCCAGATAATCTTTTGGAAGCATGATCTTTGCAATCTTTGCAAAATTTTCTGGCTCATGCTTTTTCATCCACAGGATCTTTGGTGCTGTAAATCCTGCAAATGCAATATTGGCTGTATACTCTGATAATTTATCTTTTCCGATTACTTCATTCAGATAGTTTGTCTCTTCACCTGTTCTGCCATCATTCCAGAGGATTGCCGGACGGATCACCTGATCGTTCTTATCAAGTGCTACCAGTCCATGCATCTGTCCGCCAAAGCTAATACCTGCAACCTGTGATTTGTCACATTCTGCGGTCAGCTCTTTAATTCCTTCTATGGACTTTTCAAACCAGTCCTCAGGTTTTTGCTCTGACCATCCCGGATGCGGGAAAAAGAGTGGATATTCTTTTGATACAATCTTTTTGATATCTCCGGTTTCATCCATCACCAGAAGTTTTACTGCTGATGTTCCAAGATCTACACCTATGTATAACATCGTCTACCTCCATAATCTCTTTCAGGGACTGAAGACTTCAGTCCCTTTTTACTTATTTTAATTTTTGTAATTTATCCCCATGGATTCTCTGTCGGATATCTTACTCCTGCCGGCTGGTTATATCCGATCTCATCTACAGGAACTCCAATATACTTGAATACTTCGAATAATTCTTTTCCAAAGTGTCCAAATGCTACAGCTCCGTGATGTGGATATCCTTTTTCCACCAGTACGTGACGGTAGAATCTTCCCATCTCCGGAATCGCAAATACACCGATTGCTCCGAATGATCTTGTAGCTACCGGAAGGACTTCTCCCTGTGCCACATATGCACGCAGCTTATTATCTGCGGTGCTCTGCAGACGATAGAAAGTAATGTCTCCAGGTACGATATCTCCTTCAAGTGTTCCCTGTGTCACTTCTTCCGGAAGTGCTCTTGCCATGATCTTCTGATATTTCATCTCGCAGAAGGAAAGCTTGCTTGAAGCTGTATTTCCACAGTGGAATCCCATGAATGTATCTTTCTGTGTATAATTATACTTTCCTTCAATTTCTTCTTTGTACATATCTTTTGGTACAGAGTTGTTGATATCCAGAAGTGTTACTGTATCCTGGCTTACAACTGTTCCGATGAATTCACTCAGTGTTCCGTAGATATCCACCTCACATGAAACCGGGATTCCCTGTGCAGTTAAGCGGCTATTTACATAGCATGGAACGAATCCGAACTGAGTCTGGAATGCTGGCCAGCACTTACTTGTGAGCGCTACGTATTTACGATATCCTCTGTGTTCTTCTACCCAGTCTTTTAACGTAATTTCGTATTGTGCAAGTTTTGGAAGGATTTCTGGCTTTTTATTGCCGGCTCCAAGTTCTTCTTCCATCTCTTTTACGATAGCTGGAATTCTTTCATCTCCTGCATGCTTATTAAATACTTCAAACAGATCAAGCTCTGAATTTTCTTCAATCTCAACCCCCAGGTTATAAAGCTGTTTGATCGGTGCATTACAAGCAAGGAAGTTCATCGGTCTTGGTCCGAAGCTAATAATCTTTAAGTTCTGAAGACCTACAACGGCTCTTGCGATTGGCAGGAATTCGTGGATCATATCTGCGCATTCTTCTGCATCTCCAACCGGATATTCAGGGATATAAGCCTGTACGTTACGAAGCTGTAAGTTATAGCTTGCATTCAGCATACCACAGTATGCATCTCCACGTCCATCTAATAAATTATCTCCGCTTTCTTCCGCTGCTGCTACGAACATCTTAGGTCCGTCAAAATGTTTTGCAAGTAATGTCTCTGAGATCTCCGGTCCAAAGTTTCCAAGATATACGCAGAGTGCGTTACATCCTGCTTTCTTAATATCTTCTAATGCCTGTACCATGTGGATCTCACTCTCTACGATACATACTGGACATTCATAGATTCCTTCTGTTCCATATTTTTCTGTATAGGCTTTCATAAGATTCTTTCTTCTGTTAACAGAAAGACTTTCTGGGAAACAGTCTCTGCTTACTGCTACTACTCCGATTTTTACTTCTGGCATATTATTCATTGTGTGATTCCTCCTGAATTATTTTTTATTATTCGTCTTTTTACTTATATTTTCATCTACAAAACAAGCATTCAAAAAGTGATATGGCATATTCCGTATTATGACAATGTTACATTCATGCCACGCAGACCGTTAAAGGCTCCTTCGATGGCTGCTTCTTCATGTGCGATCAGCCATTTATTCTTTGCTGTAAGAAGTCTGTCTTCCGTTGTCTGTCCCTCTGCTTTTGCTACCTCTTCTACCGTCTTTTTCTGCTCTTCACTCAGTTCATAATTTGTATCCCTTGGCAGTACGATGACACATCTGAATCCTGTCTCTGCCGCTGAGCACGGTGCATAATGAAGTGTGGTTGCATATAACTCTACTGCTGTTCCGGCCGGTACATAGAATGCTTCGATCTTTGCTGTATCATATGTATAATCCTCTGTGATGTCCTGCTGTTTTCCAAGCAGAAGTATCAGATCATCGACTGCTATGTCAATTTCTGATGAACGGTGATATTCTACTGCATTCAGTTTCTTATTATTACCGTTACAATATCCAATCTCAATTGGAAGTCCCCCATATGCACGATTCTTTAATTCATCCGCAATCTTTAATGCTTCCAGTTCTTCGATGGATGGCTCATAGATGACTTCATCAAGCGGAAGCGGTGCATGCTCCATCGCCTTTAAAAGTTCTGCCGTATCGTATCCTTCCAGAACTTTTCCATAAGTCTTAAATTCTGTATCTGTTACATTCAGAATCTTCATGTGATATCCTCCATGTATTTGTCGTTCCTTTTGTTTACGATGTCATTATATCAACCTGTTTTCATACGTACTACCGATAAATTAGCCTGTTTATGGCGATTTCTTATCTTTTTAAACAGATACAGAGAGCTTGCCACCGGCAGCTTCTCTTGCATGCTTTGGCATAAAAAGACAGGGCCTGTGATACAAAATCCAGGCTCTGTCTTTCCGGAGGTAATCTCCTGTCTAATATTCATAATTTTATCTAGTTACTTTCTTGAAATGCTTTTAATTCTTCCGGTGTTGGAAGTCCTTCATTGTCTCCGATATTCATCACTTGGATTGCTCCGATCGCATTTCCTCTCTTCACACTGGTCTTCAGATCCAGTCCTTCCAGAATTCCACTTAAGACTCCGACCGCAAATCCATCGCCGGCTCCCACAGTATCTACAACTTTCTCCACCTTATATCCTGCTACATTATAATTCTCATCCGCATTCTGTACATAGGCTCCTTTCGATCCGTCTTTGATGATTACCGTTTTTACACCAAGTTTCTGATAAAAATCCGCTGCCTCCTTCTTATCTTCTGTTCCTGCCAATATCTTGCACTCGCCGATTCCCGGAAGTACTACATCTGCTTTCGCTGCCAGCTGGTTGATCACGGTACACATGGTCTCTTCATCTTCCCATAATGCCGGTCTGAGATTTGGATCAAATGTAATAAATATTCCGTTCTCTTTTGCCCGGTCCATCAACCGGAAAGTTGCTTCTCTTGCACTTTGTGACAATGCTGGTGGAATTCCCGTCACATGAACCAGTTCTACATCTGCCAGATTAATCGCATCAATTTCACTGACTGTAATATGTGATGCAGCTGAACCTTTCCTATAATATGGTGCATACGGATCACTTCCGTCCGTCACGCGATTCTTTAACTGAATCCCGGTTCTGTATACGTCATCATATGTAACCAGAGAAGTTCCTATCTCATTCTTTTTTAATGTATTCTCAATATAATGTCCAAATGGATCATCGCCAAGTCTGGTAAGATATTCTACCGGATGTCCAAGTCTCGATAATCCGATTGATACATTCACCTCTGCACCTGACATTGCTCTTGTAAAATGTTCTACCTCTTCTAACGGTCCTGTCGTATCTGCAATCAGAAGTGCCATTGGTTCACCAAATAATATTGTCTTCCCCATCTTATCTGTCCTTTCCTACAATCTTCTATGCTTCTTTGGGCTTTCTTACCAGATGAATCGCAAACCCTCCTACTTCTTCTGCCATATAAACTGCCTGTATCTTTCCATCTGGACGGTAAACGGTGCTGTCTTCATTAAATTTGACACCTTTTCTTTCCAGATATGCTTTCGCCAGTTCTACAGAATATGTTGCAATTGCAATATGTCCTTTGCTTCCAAGATATGGGGTTTTCATTGTCTCTACATACCCTGCCGAAAAGATTGAGCTCGGATTCTCATTTGGCGCAAATCCAAACATTGTGTCAAATGCTCCAGCTACCTGATGCGCCTCCGATTCATTTTCACAGTTAATTCCTACATGTGCCAGTCTGAATCCCAACATACTTCTGACCGCTTCTTCTGTCAGTTTTCTGATCTTATCAAAATTACCTGCCTCAATCTCTGCCGCAGGAACCATCCATGTACCTCCACATGCCAGGATCTTATCTTCCGCAAGGTAATCACTGACATTGGATGGATTGATTCCACCGGTCGGCATAAAACGGATCTGACCATAAGGTGCTGCCATGGCTTTGATTGCTTTTAATCCTCCCGATGCTTCTGCCGGGAAAAATTTCACAACATTCAGCCCATATTTGATTGCCTGCTCAATATCACTTGGGCTTGAGCATCCCGGAAGAATTGGAATTCCTTTCTTCACGCAATACTCGACTGTATCCGGATTCAGTCCCGGACTTACAATGAATTTCGCCCCAGCCTCTACTGCTGCATCTACCTGTTCTGCATTCAATACAGTTCCGGCTCCTACCAGCATCTTTGGATAAGCTTTCGTCATTGCCGCAATGGATTCTTTTGCTGCGTCTGTACGGAATGTAACTTCTGCACATGGAAGTCCGCCTTCGCACAATGCTTTTGCAAGCGGGACCGCATCCTTTGCATCATTCAGTTTGATAACCGGAAGAATCCCCATACATTCAATCTGTTTCAATAATTCTTCTGCCATGTCTTCTACCTCCTATGCCAGTTTATTGATCGGGTAGTGAATTGCTTCACCATTGGCAAATCTTACAGATTCTTCTGCAACCTTTCTCTTCAGTTCACTTGCTGCTTCTTCCGAATACCAGGCCATATGAGGTGTTACAACCAGATTTTCATGCTTAAACAATGGTGAATCTTTACTTACCGGCTCTCCGAGCATACAGTCAAGTCCTGCTCCTGCAATTTCTCCATTGCTCAACGCCTCATCCAAATCTGCTTCATTGATAATTCCTCCACGTGCCACATTGATCAGCACTGCTGAATTCTTCATCTTCTTAAATGTCTCTGCATTGAATAAATCTTTATTTCCATCTGCCGGACAATGTAAGGAAATAATATCTGATTTTGTAATAACATCCTCTACAGAAACTGCTGTTACATATTCATCCGTCTCTGGTGTCGCTTTAAAATATGGATCTGTTCCGATTACTTTAAAACCAAGTGCATGCATTTTCTTTGCAAAATTACGTCCGATTCTTCCAAGTCCTACAACTCCTACTGTCAGTTCACTGAATCTGTGGATCGGAATAGCTTTTGTGTAATCCCATTTTTCATTCTTAGTAAACTGATTCATTTTTACAATTTCTCTTACCATTGCCATAGCCAGTGCAATTGCGTGATCTGCCACTTCATTCATTCCATAATCCGGTACATTTCCCACCTGAATACCGTGCTTTGTAGCTTCTGGTACATCAATTGTATCTACACCAACACCATAGCGGACAACATATTTTAATTTCGGACAATTGTCCATTACCTTCTTTGTGATCTTTGCATACTGTACAATGAATATCTCCGCATCCTGGCACTGTTCAATCACCTCATCCTCTGTGATTGCCTGCTTCAGTTCTACTTCCATTCCTGCATCTGCAAATACTTTCTTTTCAATATCAATGCTGTCATGATCACAGTCTGTTATAATTACTTTCATCTCTGTTCCTCCAATTATGTCATATTTTTCTGTTATCTTTCATTTAACATCTATATCTTCTCTATATGTTCAGTCTCTAGCGTACAAGATATCCTCCATCTACCGGAATGACTGCTCCATTCAGATAATCCGATGCATCCGATGCCAGAAATACACAAGGACCTTTCATATCTTCCGCTGTTCCCCATCTCTTTGCAGGAATGCGGTTTGTGATTGCGTCTTTTCTTGGATTATTCGGATCCAAAAGCGCCGTGTTCATCTCAGTCGCCATGTATCCTGGTGCAAGGGAATTTACATTGATTCCTTTTTCAGCCCATTCATTACAGAATGCTTTGGTAATCTGGGCCACACCGCCTTTGGATGCCGCATATGCAGGCACTGTGTATCCGCCAAAGAATGACAGCATCGATGCCACTGTGATAATCTTTCCTTTGCTTTCCTGTGCCATGAACTGTTTTGCTGCCAGCTGGCACAGTTCAAATACTGCGGTCAGATTCACATCCAGCACTCTTTTCCAGTCCTCCATCGGAAATTCTTCCGATGGATGTCTGCTCTGTACTCCATGAGCCGTTACCAGAATATCCAGGTGACCGCCGAGTGCTGCCAGAGATTCTTCAAATGCCTTTTTTAACGCTGCTTCATCTCCCAGATCTGCCTGTACTCCTGTGCATTTGAATCCTTTTTGATTGAATTCATCTGCACGGTCTTTAATACTTTCTCTGGTTCCTATAATTACAACTTCGCATCCGACTTCCATCAGTCCTTCTGCCATTCCATGGCCAAGACCTCTGGAACCGCCGGTTACAATTGCTTTTTTTCCTGTCAGATCAAATATACTCATTTCTCTCACCTCTGCTATTTTTAGTTATCAAATACCGGATCATTAATTGCCAGATCATATCTTCTGCTTTCATGTCTGAATGCTGCCAGCACCCATAAATATGCATTACGTCCACCTGGACTGGCCACTGTCGGATGATATCCACATGGTGCCTGCACCATTGTTCCCGAATGAACCGTATGTGTTACAATATCTTCTACTTCCCCACTCTTCAGATAACTGATATGAAATCCAAATCTAGGAAGCGGCATATCAAAGTAGCAGTACACTTCTTCCAGATCCTTTTCATGCTGATGTGGCGGCCAGCTGGTCCAGGCTCCTTCTCCTGACCAGGTAAGTCCACAGATTAAACGCGAAGCTGAATCCTGCGGAGCTAAAGTAAACATTACTTCTCTTTGACCAACACCTTTTCCATGAATCTGATGAATTTCTCCAATTGGAAGTGAAGGATCAAATTTTCTGAAATGTGGTTCTCCAATTCCTTCATATTTTGCTCCTGCAATATAGAAAATGCAGTCTTCTTCAGCAGTAATCGTTAATTCGTCATTCCCGGGAATATAGCAGGAATCAAATTTTTCCATTTCCTGATCAAACTCCTTATGACCACTTAACTTAGCTTTTCCTGCCAGCAGAACCGGATGCAGTTCCAACTCACCCGACTTTAAAGTATATGAATTCCCTTTGGCCAGATTCAAACGAAACATCTGTGCTTCCTGACACTCACATGTATCTGGTGTAATTACTTTATGAAATCCTTCTTCATCAGGAGACTGTACGCTCCATTTTTCCATTCTTTCTTTATTCTTTAAGTTTTGCATATTATCTTTCCTTTCACATGAATTATTTTTTCTATCCAATAAATAACGTGCTAATTGCCGGAATCAAAACAACTGCAAGGAACACGAGTACATAACCGACGAAAAACGGAACCTCACCTTTTGCAATCTGTCCCATTTTCAGTTTTGTAACAGACGCTGCCGAGAAAATATTAACTGCAACCGGAGGTGTCATCGTACCGATAACGTTTGATATTGATACAATCATTCCAAAATGAATTGCATTAATTCCAAGACTGCTTGCGATAGGCCATAAGATAGGAACCATCAGTACACATGTCGCAATGCCCTCCAGGAATGTACCAAATATCAGCAGTATGATTGCTACCACCAGACAGAATACTGTCTTACTCAGATGCATTCCTACAATTGCATGTACCAATTCTCCTGAAATTCCCGAATATGCGAAGATCCATGAAAATGCAGTCGACGTTGCAATAATGAATAATATCATTGCCGCACCTTTTGCTGAATCCAGGAAAATTGGAACCAGATCTTTAAGCGTAATCTCTCTGTAAATAAACATTCCGGCTATCAGTGCCCATACAACTGCAACGGCTGCAGATTCTGTTGGCGTCAACAATCCTGAATAAATACCACCAAGGATAATTACCGGAAGCATAATTGCCGGAATCGCACGGAGGAATGTATCTCCAAATTCTTTCAAAGTCGGTCGTTTTTCTGCTTTTGGCCATTTTTCTTTATTTGCAAGTACCAAAACTACAACCATCAACACAACCATGATCATCACACCAATAAACATACCTGATGTGAACATTTCACTAATAGAAGCACCTGTAATTGTTGCATACACTACCATGATAATGCTTGGCGGAATGATAGGTCCAAGGCCACCTGATACCACCAGCAGACCAGCTGTTCTTTCTTTTGGATATCCCATTTTTACCATTTCCGGATAAAGCATAGAGCCAATTGCAATTACAGTTGCCGGAGCAGAACCTGAAAGTGCTGCAAAAAACGCACACGCAAGCACCAATGCTAATGCCATACCACCTCTCACTCCACCAACAATACTGTTGGCAAAATTAACAAGTCTTCTTGATATTCCACCTTTAGTCATCAAATTACCTGCCAGAATAAAGAATGGAATTGCCATTATAGAAGTTGACTCAAGTCCACCAAATACTCTCTGTGCTATAATTCCAGTTGTTACTGTAAAATCCGGACTAAATACAATTGTTGCCCATACGGAAGCTCCTAATGCAAAAGCAATTGGAACGCCTATTATCAAAAACACTGCCATTGATCCAAATAAAAGTAATGCTGTTCCCATTATGCTTCCACCTCCTCATCTTCAAAACTTTCACCTTTTACAAGTTTCATACCGATTTCAAGCGCAATTACTATCTGAACCAGTACTATCATTGCGAAACTGATAACCAACGCTGCATATGGTACTGTCATAGGCAGATGTAACGCCGCCGAGGTCTGACCTGTACGCGCCTGTGTCGCTACCATTCTGACTGCAGAAATTAAAATAGTTACCGAAAAAATCAAAACAACAATCTTCGATATCAGCTGTATAATCCCTTTAAATCTTCCATGCAGCTTGTCAGTCACTGCTGTAACCGCAATCTGTGTGCCATCACGAAGACCTATTTCCGTTCCGATAAGTGCCATATAGATCATGCAATATGTAGATGCCTCATCAAACCAGGCAATTGGCAGTTTGAATATATTTCGATTTACAACCTGTGCAAAAGAACAGGCAACCATCAAAGCAAAGGTAACAACCATGATGACATTCTCTATTGTCGTCAGACCTTTTAATATTTTTTTCATCCTCTTCTCCTCCTATTTTGTATCAGCAATTACCTGATTTACAGCCTTCTGCCATTCCGAATCAAAAGTAAATCCCTTTTTCTTTGCTTCTGCTTCATATGCATTTTTTAATTCATCCATATCAATATCCCAGAACTTAACACCTTTCTTCTTCAGTTCTTTGATTGCATCTTCATTTGCTTCTTTCAGGTACTTACGCTCTGCCTTATATCCTTCTTCACATCCTGCCATAAATTCATCTTTCAAATCATCTGGAATCATATTCCATGCTTTGTCAGACATCATAACCGGAATGTAAGTAAATGCATGATGAGTATAAGTTACATTTTTTGTCACTTCATAGTATCCATTTGACAAACAGTTACTTACCGCATTTTCACAAGCATCAATCGTTCCCTGTTGAAGTGCTGTAAATACTTCGTTATATGCCATCGCAGTTGGCATTGCTCCAAATGACTGGAATGCTGCCATATGATATTGATTTTGCATTGTTCTGATTTTCACGCCTTTAAAATCAGACATTGTTTTAATCGGTTTCAGAGAAAATGTATCACGGAATCCAGACTCCAGATATCCAATTACATGTACATTCAACTTTTCTTCTGCCGCCTTCGAAATAAGTTCTCCAACCGGTCCGTCTACTGCTGCATGTGCCTGCTCTTCATTCTCCCATAAGTAAGGTTGATCCAAAATATCCATCTCCGGTATAAAGTTTGTTAATACAGAGTTCGCTGCTGATGCAATGTCCAGATCTCCCTGGCTGCACAGCTCTACGGATCCTCGCTCATCACCAAGAGCACCGCCTGTCACAACTACGATTTTAATTCTGCCATTTGTTTTTTCATAAACATCATCGGCCATCGCTTTTGCCCCTTTGTAAATCGGAGATGATTCTCCATCCACAATCGCCATGCGGAATACTAACTGTTCTTTTTCCACTGACTTCTTGCTTCCACAAGCAGTTGCAGATGTCACAATCATTACAAACATCAGTAACACTGCCATTACCTGTTTCCCCTTCTTAAATTTCCGCATTTTTCTTTTCCTCCATTTCATACATATCATAATTTGTCATATTTATTCGCTATACTCGTACGATGTATTTCTTGAACTCATCATTGCACTTTTTTATTTCAAAGTCAATTATTGATAGGTTTTTAACATATCATTCTATGTTTTGCACAGTTTTTTAGTGATTTTTCTGTTTTTACGCACAATACAGGTCTTTTGTTTTTTGCAAATTCATCATACCTTTATATAAATTCATATTATCTATTTGCATTTTTCCCTTTAAACATCATTCCTTTATGTTTTGTACTTTCATTCCTCTTATCCTCTCTTTTATTTATACTCTCCCCCATCTCCGAGATCTTTTTGAACATATGTCAATACAGAAAACCTGCCACTGGCAGCTTCTCTTGCATACTTTGGTATAAAAAAAGATTCTATCCTTCTAAGACAGAATCTTTTCTTTTATTCATTATTCCATTCCGTGCAGCATTTAAATGTGCAACCATTGCATAACGCGCACCTCTTTGATCGTGACTAGCTATCATATCTATAATAAGCTTATGTTCCAGATAAGTCTCTGGTTTATAGCAATCTTTTGTTTCCCCAATATTCATCTGTATAGAAGACGTAATAATCGGAGCCAATTTAGTAATCATCTTATTTCCACTACACTCTGCTATCTTTCCATGTAATTTTGCATCTATTTCAATATATGATTTTTTATCTTCCAGATACCTTTTTAATTCATCACATATTGTAAACAACTCATCTATTTGAAGTGTTGTAGCATTTACTGCCGCCATCCCTGCAATCTCCGGTTCCAGGATCATACGTACCTCCAGCATATCATATAGCAGTCGTTCATCCGTATCCTCCAAAACTAATCCTAATGGATCTTCCGAAATTCCATTTTTGTAGGAAATAAAAGTTCCTGCCCCTTGTCTGGTTTCAACTACATTATGTGAAACCAGAAATTTAATTGCTTCTCGCAAAGTTCCTCTTCCTACCGAAAACATCTTCATCAGATTTTTTTCACTTGGCAGCCGATCTCCCGGTTTCATATCATTGTCTTTTATCCATGCTAATATTCTGTCAGACGTAAATTCCGCTAACGTTTTCTCACTCTTCTTTTCCATAACATATCCTATTCCCAACTCTATTACAATTGTTGTTTTTCTTTTTCTTCTCTCCTAAAAGTAATTCATATGATGTATATTACCTCATTTTTTACACTAATTGGTAATTTTTTTATTTTTTATACATATTACATAAAATGTAAGCTCTATTTTTATATATACCTACAATACCTTTTTTATCTTTCGTTTTAATTCATCATATCTTTCCACCATTTTCATGTTATTTATTTACTTTTTTGATTTTCATGCTATATTAGATAAAAAACGAAAGGAATGACGCTATATGAACAAAAGCGACTGCTTTTACTGTACAAAAGATCATCGTCTCCAAAATCTTATGATAAAGATATGCGATATGCCATGTGCCACATTATATTTATTCAAAGACCAGCGCTATGCCGGCAGATGTGTTCTAGCCTTTTCAGAACACAAAGAAGAACTCTTTCAACTAACTCAAGATGAACAAACAGCATTCACTCGTTCTTTGGCAAAATGTGCCCATGTGTTAAAGGAATTGTTTCATGCGGATAAGATTAATTATGCTGTATACGGCGATTTAGTCTCTCATTTTCACGTACATCTGGTTCCTAAACACGAAAACGGACCGGAATGGGGCCGTCCATTTACTGATACTCATCCAAAAACTTTATTAAGTGACAGGGAATACCAATTACGTATAAAATTGATACAAGATGCCTTAGAGAAATATTAACCCTTTATTTCTTTTGCAAAAGCATCCGGAATGTGCCGGATGCTTGAACATTAATATGAGATTCCAGACCTTGTCGTGTTCAAGTGTGCAATCATCGCATATTTGGCTCCCCGTGCGTCTCTGTTTGCTATTGCTTCTGCAATAACCTTGTGCTCAGTTATCGTCTGTTTTTTAAACTGGTCCCTTGTTCCTCCTACATTTAATTGAATAGAGGATGTGATAATTGGCATCATTTTTCCTATAATCCGATTACCACTGCACTCAGCAACAGTCTGATGAAACAATGCATCCACTTGTATATAAGATTTGTTTTCTTTTATCAAATCCTCTACCTGTCTACATTGCCTGAACAATTCATCAATCTGTGGTGTTGTCGCATTCATTGCAGCCAGTTCTGCTATTTCCGGCTCCAGAATCATCCTCACTTCCAACATATCCAACAATAATTTATCATCCGAGTCCTCTAATGCTAATCCTAAAGGGTCTTCTGGTATTCCATTTTTGTATGAAACAAATGTCCCTGCTCCCTGTCTGACATCCAATATATTATGAGACATCAATGTTTTTATGGCTTCTCTTAATGTTCCCCTTCCAACCTCTAACATATCTGTAAGCTCATGCTCACTTGGAAGTCTGTCTCCCGGTTGCATATTACGTTCTTTGATAAATTCAACAATACGTTCTGATGTCTTTTCAACTAATGTTTTTTCTCTCTTTTTTTCCATGTTCAACACACCATTCCCATCAAATTGTCCTATTTATGATTTCCTTTTCTATATTCGCTCGGCAGTACCCCATACTGCTCCTTGAACACCCTTCCAAATGCCTTGCTTCCCGCAAATCCATTCTTCTCTGCGATCATTCCGATGGAAAGATCTGTATTCACCAGATCATTATATGCATGTCGAAGCCTTAGATTATCCAGATAAGTCTTATAACTCATCTGTGCATACTTCCGGAACATACGTGATAAATACGTCGGAGAATAATTGAATGTTCTTGCAAGACTTTCCAATGAAAGTTCCTTATTATAATTTTGTTTAATATAATCCGTAATTGTTGACAGCTTGTTCAATTTCTTATTTGCACGGACTTTTTCTGCATCCAGATGTGTCTTTCGATACTTACTTACCAACAGATACAGAAGACGATAATACAGACTCTGCACCTTATATTCGTACCCGGTCTTTTTTTCCACATATATACGATACATTTTTTCAAACACCCCCATTACTTCCTCATCCTGGATTCTGGAGCTATGGGAAAAGTATATGAACCCATCATCTGTATAATATCTTTCAAATGTTGTAAGTGGTATCTGAATGACCAGTGTCTCATTTTTTTTCGGTGCATAAATAGAATGCAGCTCATTCGAATTCACAAGCATGAATTCCCCCGGATGAAGCGGATATCTTTCATCATTCAGGTAGAATTCCATCTCACCGTCGAATACTGCAAATATCTCTATTGATCTATGCCAGTGTTTCTGACGGATATACCCTCCCTGGCTTCCCTCGAATATGAACATCTTAAAAGGAAGATCATCATTGGGAATAATAATCTCATGTGAATAATCCATGTCTCTTTACTCCATATTGTTATTTATACGTTTCCATTTATCAGCTCAAACTACACTTTTTCTCTTTGCTCAGCCAATCTGTTGCGCCAACACGTTGAACCGACTTTGCACCATACCAATTGCCTTCTCTGGCACATTCCATTACACTTTTTCCATCTAACAATGCATTAAGAAATCCTGCTACAAAGCTATCTCCCGCTCCTGTTGTATCTATACATTTCACATCTTTCTCTGCACTAATCCAACATTTTTCCACGTCCGTCCTGATATAACATCCACGTTTTCCACATTTTATGATCACATTTTCCACTCCTGTACATTTTAATAATTCGGCCGCTTTTTCAACCGAACCCGCACCTGTAAGCAGCATTGCTTCCTCATCATTTGGGAATAAATAATCAATATATGACAACGCCTCTACCATATCCTGTAATGTCTCATTTTTCTTTCTTTTTGTCATATCTGCACAGACAATCTTCCCTTGTGATTTTGCCGTCTGAAATATTCTGGTTAATTCATTCTGGCCAATCTTCGGAAATACAAAGATACTGGCAAAACATATAATTTTTGCACTCTCAGGGAACGGCGTCTGAATATGTTCTATACAAAGACTTCTAAGTGTTCCATTCGGATTTGTCAGGAAACTTCTGGTTCCGTCTGCCTCCACCAGAACGATATTCATTCCTGTTTTCTCCGTTTCCTGTACGCAACTTTCTCTTACATATATTCCGGCAGATTTCAGATGATTCAGGATAAACTGCCCTGCATCGTCTCTGCCAATCACAGTTTCCAGTTGTACTTTACGATTCATATGTGCAAGAATCGTTGCTTCATTTAATGCATCCGCCCCAGTCGTCATATGGATATCTTCTGCCGGATAAGAGCCTGTTTCAAACACTTTAGCACTTACTGGTCTGGCAAGTACATCTATGATTGCTGCTCCTATGATTACTATCTCTGGATCGTACATGTTGTTCTCCTTCCTGTAAAATCTACTGAAAATACCTTACAACTCAAACGATGACTTCTCCGGAAAAATCTGTTCAAATGCCATCTTTAATTCCTTCTTTACTTTTTCATATGGAATCTCTGTATTACTATCGTTGATACAGACAGATGCCACTTTCTGATTTACGATTGTATCTACAAGGTCTTTATTTTTCTTTTTCAAATTATAATACTTACAGAATTTTTTTACATTTTTCGGAACAAAATTCCCCATCAGTTTCTCATATTCCCGTAATACGTACTGATTCACATCCTCTTTGTGTCTGAATGGATGTGAGCAGACATGATCCAGAAGCTCCGGTTCAAGGTTCCATATAGTCTCGTATGTACTCTTCTTAAGCGGCGATGGTCCATGTACCGTGTAAAAGCCGGTAAATCTAGGAAACATAACCTCCAGCATATTATAAAAAAAATACATCGGAGGATACCCCATGTGAAAATATGCTCCCGGCTGTTTCTTCATATTATCCCATTTGTCAAAATATTTTGCAAGCAACATGGCGTTGTTCAGGTAAATGTATGGCATGGTTGTATCTTCTACATTTGTTACATCGGGTTGTAACGCAAGCATGTCCACTGGTTGATTTCCCACAAAAAAATTCTGGCGTTTTACAGGCTTTAACAACATCACATCATCATTAAAATATACGAAATTATCAGACAGACCATGAATACGATGAAAATTCCACTCGATCACATGCGAATTAAATGTCGGCCGGTATTTTTCCGGAATAAAATCCTCATGATTAACAATATGCAATTTCGGATTCTTTGTATTCAGCCATTTCGGAAGATGCCCATACGTAACAAAATGTATCTTTCTTACCCATGGTGCAAATTTTTCCACACCTCTGAACCAGTATTGTAAAATATCCCAGTCCCGGTATCTCTCTTCTCTGTCATCAACCTTAACTTCCATCCCCTGCTGGCGCATACCCTCTCTTTTATCTTCCCGCCATGCCGGATCTGCTCCATCCACCCAGGTGATTACAAAATCTATTTCTTGTCTGCTCATATCTATTTCCTCCGGCAATATAACGGTCCAAAAGTAATTAGAATTCCTTCTAAATGAAGAATGGTTAATATTGTTTTGATTCTCTCAAATAAACTATCTGCGGCTACTTTGTAATCTTTCTTATAATAATCGATTCTGAATTCTTTTCTTGCCTGCTTTAATATCTTCATTTTTTCTTTTCGTTTTAATGGACATGTTGGCAGGCACAGGTTATATATAAGAGTTGCATATCCGTTCATCACCTTTATCGCCATAACTGTACTTGCTTGTTGCTTTGATAAATGTAATGATTTATAAAATAACAGTACTTCATTAAAACTTTTCTTATAGCATTCTACCATTTTAGGTTGCCATCGATATGCTGCTGATCCTACACGAACATTATAATGATAACCACAATTTTTTAACAAGCAATAACTTCTAACTTTCGCTAATGTTTGCATTACAAAAACCGTATCTTCCGCATACGACATATTTGTATTAAATTTTATATCATCCAATACTTTTTTTCTAAAAATGTAACTAAAGACATTAACGTTCATTTCTCCATTTTGTTTTAATATATATTCTTTCATTGTCCGTTTTGATAAAACACCTTCTATTTCAGGCATTCCTTTCATAACAGGTTCTTTTTCGGTATCACTACATATATCTTTCACAAATCCATGATATAAAATATCAGCTTTACTCTTTTCTATTGCATTTATCGATTCTTCAAACAGATCCTTCTCAACCCAGTCATCCGCATCAACAAAAGCAATATACTTTCCCGTTGCATAATCCAATCCTGTATTTCTTGCACTTGAAACACCCTGGTTCTCCTGCCGGATAATCTTGACCCGCTCATCCTTTTTCGCATAATTATTGCAGATTCTTTCACATCCATCATCCGAACCATCATCTACCAGAATCAATTCAAAATCAACAAATGATTGTTCCAAAATACTATTTATACATTTTTCAAGATATTCCTTCGCCTGATAAACAGGTACAATAATACTCAATCTTGGCATAAATTATGCATACTCCTTTTTTTCTTATTATCCTTAATCATTTTTTAATTTCTGTACTATTAATATATTAAGTATACAAAATTCAGTACTTTTCTTCAAGACCATAGACCTGGTCCGAAAAAGATTGATAACACAAAAACCCCAAAGACCTAAGCCTCTGGGGTATATATTTGAGTTAATATTCTGATAACAGATTATAATTACTCGATGATTGTAGCAACACGTCCTGATCC
>NZ_CAKRAH010000021.1 GCF_934294775.1 uncultured Dorea sp. | reverse complement strand
GTAAAGATAGATCTGATCACCGGATTCTTAGGCTCCGGCAAGACAACATTTATAAAAAAATATGCAAAATATCTGATCGACCAGGGAGAAAATATCGGAATACTGGAAAATGATTACGGTGCAGTCAATGTAGACATGATGCTGTTAAAAGACCTGGAAGGCGAGAACTGTGAACTGGAGATGATTGCGGGAGGATGTGATGCGGACTGCCACAGAAGGCGCTTCCGTACGAAACTGATCGCAATGGGAATGTGCGGATATGACCGTGTGATCGTAGAGCCGTCGGGGATCTATGATGTGGATGAATTTTTCGATGTATTACGGGATGATCCGATCGACAGATGGTATGAGATTGGGAATGTGATCACGGTCGTTGACGCAAAACTGGAGGAGGAACTGTCGGATGAAGCAGATTATCTGCTGGCATCCGAGGCTGCGAATGCAGGATGCATCGTACTCAGCAGAAGCCAGGAAGCGTCGGAGAAAGAGATTGAAAATACAGTCTCACACCTGAATGCTGCAATGGAGAAAGTACAGTGCAAAAGAAGATTTAAGGATGAGATTGTGGTAAAAGACTGGACGGCATTTGATGAGGCAGATTATGAGACATTTTTATCCTGTGGATATGTACCGGAGAATTACCGGAAGATGCATATCGAAGAGGGAGAGACATTTAAATCCCTATATTTTATGAACCTGGATAAGACGACAGACGAGATCACAGAAGCAGCAAAGAACATTCTGGAGGATAAAGAATGTGGACGAGTATTCCGTGTCAAAGGATTCCTGAAAGATGAAGCCGGAGAGTGGCTGGAATTAAATGCCACACATCAGGAGATGAGAATCTGTCCAATTTCGGAAGGACAGGAAGTTGTGATCGTGATTGGAGAAGAACTGAATGAGGAGAGGATACAGCAGTATTTTGCGATGCAGTAAGAAGATACAGGGCAGAGAACGATTTAAAGAAATCGTTAGAAAATAACTATAAAAATAAATATCAAAAATAAGAATGCCATATGGTACTGTGCGATCACAGATGTGAACTGCACCATATGGCATTTTTGTTATTCCGGCTGGTCCGGCCGGGTATATTCGTTATAAATGATGATCTCTTTTCGGGAACTTTCCGGCTCCCGGATACGGGTTAAGATCTGTCTTGCGGCAGAGATTCCCATGTCATATTCGTTCTGAACAATGATTCCATCATCTGAAGAAAACAACCGGTAGAGATCTTTGTGCTGATAGCCGAGAAGCTGTACATCCGGATAGTCTGCATGATGCTGGTTAAGATAACAGCAGGCATCTACCGTCATCAGGTTATTGCCGATCACCAGAGCTGTGCAGGACTGTGCCAACAGTTGGCCGGTGAGGTCGTAGGCATTGTGCGTAAGAGAAGTTGTCTCCTTTATCCGGTCACGGTCAACAGGCAGATCATGTTCGATCAGGAAATCCAGATATGCCTGCAGACGTTCCCTGGAAGTGCTGAGATGTGGAACATCACCGATATAGCCGATCCGGGTATGTCCGCAGGACAGCAGATAGTCCATTCCCTGTTCGATGGCATCTGTATCAGATACACTGATGATATCGAATGGACAGCCTTTCAGCTTGCGGTCCACGAGAACGACAGGGAATCCGGCAGGAATATATGGCGCGATGTCTTTATAATTCTTTGCCGAAGAGGCCAGTACAATGCCGTCTACAATACCGGAAGTAAGATACTTTAACTGTTCAATCTCAAGATCCGGAGATTCTTTGGTATTGGTAATAATCAGTGTATAACCGGAATTGCGAAGCTCTTGTTCCAAGGAATCAATGATGTTGGAAAAGTAGTTATTCGAAATATCCGGAACGATAAATGCAATGATATGCTTCCTGCCCGTTTTAAAGCTTTTGGCAGTCTGATCCGGTGAATACTTCAGCTCTTTGATCGCAGCTCTTACTTTTGCAAGAGTTTCCGGAGAGAGCGCTTTGGTTCCGTTAATCGCATAGGATACGGTTGCAACGGAGACACCGGCTTTTTTTGCAACATCTTTCATGGTACTCATATAGTTATCCTCCGTGGTGAAACGTTTATACAATCTATGATAAAATAGAGATAAAACTTTTGTCCTATTTTTATTTTAAGAGACGATTATAGAAAAGTCAATGTGATATTTTAGAAATACAACGCGTAAAAATGCCTAAAAATAGGCACTGAAATATGTGGATTACTGCTAATTGACAATTATATATGCAGAGAAGTAGAATGAAGACATAAAGGATAAACGTTTAACCGAACTGGATAAAACAGGAGGGTGAAAAATATGTATTGGAAAGAGGCATATAAGACAAGAACGAAAGCGGCATATCAGGGATATAACACGATCTATAATAATGAACCGAGACTGGATTTTGCGGAACTTCTGGATCATATGGAAAGATTCACAGAAGTATATAAGGAATGTAAGAATGATCCGCCGGCAATCCGCGAGGCGAAATGTCTGGATGCACAGTTTCCGCAGATTATGCTCGGAATCATGCCGAATGATCTGTTCTGCGGAAGGGCGGATATCTTTCCGCTTGGAATGAATGCACAGTACATCAACAGCGAGTGGGGATTCGCAATGAATTTTGACTGGTTTGATGAGAAGATCGCAGATGAAGAGATTCCGGTGAGTGACAGAGAACGTCTGAAAGCATTGCGGGATTACTGGGTAGATCATACATCGACAAAGAAGTTCCTTGCAGAGATGGATCCGGAAGATAAAGTGTATCTGGTAACAGGAGGTGTGACCGATGGAACAGTCCTTGATCTTGCAAATTATCCGCATGCAGCAACTGCACTTCAGCGAGTAGCAGGGATCTTTCTGGATTATCATAAGCTTCTTTCATATGGACTGGAAGGGCTGTATGAACTGATCGGTACGAAGCAGAAAGAGCACACGGAATATGATCCGAATTTCTATACAGGAATGCAGATGGGAATCCGCACGGTGCAGAAGACACTGTTATGGTATGCAGAGGAAGCAAAGAGACTGGCAGTGCAGGAGGAGAAGGAAGACAGAAAGTCAGATCTTCTGGAGATGGAACAGATCTGCAGAAAACTTACGAAGGAACGTCCGGAAAGCTTCCGTGAGGCCATTCAGTTAGTCATCATCTATACGATGATTGACGGGGCAAGAGAATGGGGACGCATGGATGATTATCTGGCATCATTCTATACAAAAGATATCCAAAACGGAGTGATCGATGAAGATGAGGCTATCCGACTGCTGACCAGTTTCTGGCAGCTGATGATCGCAAAAGAGCAGGTAACGGATGATCGCGTGATCGTAGGAGGACTTGGAAGAAAATATCCAAAAGAAGCAGATGAACTGGCACTTGTCATCATGGAAGTATCCAGACGTGTCAGAGATATCGTGCCACAGCTTACACTTCGCATGTATAAAGGTATGGATGAGCGTTTGTATAAAAAGGCAATGGAATGCATCGGAGAAGGAACGACATATCCGATGTTATATCAGGATGAAAATATCATTCCGGGAGTCATGAATGTATTTGGAATCAGCTATGAAGAAGCGCTCAACTGGATGCCGCTTGGCTGCGGGGAATTTACGATTGATCACAGCATTATTGTAAGCCCGAATTCCGTACTGAATCTGGCGAATGTATTATGGGGAACCATTAACGGCGGCTATGATGCAACAGGTACTTACCGTCTGACTCCGAATCAGACCAGTCTTACGGACTATCAGACATTTGATGAACTGTGGAAGACCTTCTGTGATAATGTAGCTTTCTTGACAGATGTCAGTGCGAGAAACCATTCCAGAGGCTATGAGATCATTGCCCAGGATATGTCCCTGAACCTTCATAATATCCTCTATGACGGATGCATCGAGAATGGCAAAGGTGTCATAAGCGGCGGAACGGTAAAATGTGGCGGAAGCGATGAGATATATGGAATAGTCACCTGTTCCGATTCCCTGTATACAGTGAAAAAATGTATTTATGATGATAAAAAAATTACCGCAGAAGAACTCTTACAGGTACTAAAAGAGAATTATCAGGGACACGAAGATGTGAGAAAGATGCTTCTGGATGTGGATAAATTCGGAAATGATCTGGAAGATGTGGATAACATGATGAAAGCAGTGCACGAGATGGTGTGTAATACAATGCTTGCAATATCCGGCAAGTATTACGGACTGGACTGCTTTGGAATGGTCAATATCAATAACCGTGATAACACAACATACGGAAGACATACCGGAGCAACCCCGGATGGAAGATATGCAGGCGATTCACTTTCCAATGCCAATAATCCGACATCGGGGATGGATAAGAACGGTGTAACAGCATTCATCAACTCGTTGTTAAAAGCAAGAGGAGACATTCACTTTGGAACCGTTCAGAATATGAAATTTTCCAAAGAAACATTTAACGATATGAGAGAGACGGTCATCTATCCGCTTATGGATTCTTATTTTGGACGTGGCGGAACACAGGCAATGATCAATGTAATCGGAAGAGAAGATCTGGAGAATGCAAGAAAAGAGCCGGAGAAATATTCGAACCTGATTGTCCGTGTCGGAGGATTCAGCGCACGTTATGTAGAACTTGCGGATGATGTGCAGTTAGATATTTTGAATCGTACGTTGAATTAAGCTGAAGGTGACAGATCAGGAGGTGGGAAATTGGATAAAGAAAACACATTAACAATATTCGATCTTCAACGCTTCGCTCTGCATGACGGACCGGGAATCCGTACAACCGTATTCTTAAAGGGGTGTCCGCTTGACTGTCTGTGGTGTCATAACCCGGAATCAAAGAAAAAGACATCACAGCTTGGATATTTGGAAAAGAACTGTATCGGATGCAGACGGTGTGAAAAGGTATGTCCCCGGAAGGTGTATGAAATCACCGGGGAAGGGGAGCAAAAAAAACATAACGTATATTTGGAAAGATGTATCCAGTGCGGAAAATGTGTAGAAGCCTGTCCAAACCATGCACTCAAAATATATGGCTGGAATGTCACAGTAGAAGAAATTATGCATACCGTCTGCAAAGACATTGATTTTTATCAAAAAAGCGGCGGTGGCCTTACCATCAGCGGTGGGGAACCGATGTTACAGTTTCAGGGACTTCTGAAACTTGTAAAGAAGGCAAAAGAATGTGGAATGCATGTATGTCTGGATACCTGTGGTTATGCGGATATGGATAAATATAAAGAGATAGTGCCATATATCGACCTGTTTTTGTTCGATTATAAGGTGACTGGTGAAAAAGAGCATGAAAAATATACCGGAGTCAGTAACAAAAAGATACTGGAGAATCTGGATATGCTTTGTAAAAATAATCATGCAGTAATTTTAAGATGTCCGATCATACCGGGGATTAATGATCACGAAGAGCATTATAAAAAGATTGCAGAGTTATCCAGAAAATATCCACAGATCGTAGAAGTAAACCTGATGACCTATCATGACATGGCAAAAGGAAAAGCCGCACAGATTGGAACAACCTATGCGCTTGCAGATCTTAAGACGATTGAAAAAGAAGAAAAGCAGAAGATATATAAGCTGGTAGAGAGCTACGGATGTAAAAAATTGAAAGAAAGCTAAAAGGAGGAAATAAAACATGAAAGCAGCAGTATTTTACGAACCGGGTGTTGTAAAAGTAGAAGAAAAGGATGATCCGGTGATTCATGGGGATGAAGTCCTGGTCCGTGTCATGGCAGCAGGTATCTGTGGAACAGATCTGCACATATATGATGGTGCCAAAGGTGCATCGGAATGTTTCCCACCGGTTGTATTAGGACACGAGTTTGCTGGAATTGTAGAAGCGGTAGGAGAAGATGTGGTACATGTCAAGGTTGGTGATCATATAACGGTGGATCCTAGTATCATGTGTGGAAAATGTTATGCATGCCAGACCGGAAGACCACATTTCTGCGAATCCTATTCTGCGACAGGTGTTACTTATGATGGCGGATTCGCACAGTTATGCAAGGTCAGAGAAGAACAGGTCTATGAGTTGAAGAAAGAGGTACCATTTGAGGAAGGCGCTATGTGTGAACCACTGGGATGCTGTTTACACGGAATCGATCGGGCAGGCATCCGCACCGGAGATACGGTTCTGATTATTGGTGGTGGTACAATTGGACAGATCATGATCCAGCTTGCAAGACTTGCAGGGGCAGCAACGGTTATCTTATCAGAGCCAATCGAATCCAAGCGGGAAATGGGTCTTAAGATGGGAGCCGATTATGCGGTGGATCCTATGGAAAAGACACCATTTGACCTTATGAAGGAAGAAGGCATTAGAGAAATCAATGTAACAATCGAATGTGTGGGAAGAAAAGAGACGATGTTAGACGCATTCAGATACGTTGGCAATGAAGGCCACATTCTCTTATTCGGTCTGACCGAACCGGACTGTGAGATCCCGGTTAAGCCATACGAGATATTCCAGAGAGAACTGACAGTTACAGCGTCTTACGTCAACCCATTCTCACACGGAAGAGCAGCAGGACTTGTGAACTCCGGAAAGATCAGACTGGCAGATTTGATCTCCGACAGACTTCCATTGGATGAGATCAATGAAGTATTCAAAATCCGTGGCAAAAATGGTAAAATGATGATATTCCCAAACGAGTAAAATATGACAATCAAAAGGAGGAAGAACAACATGAAAAATTACGCAACAGGAATCCAGCACATCGGAATTCCAACAAAGGACATGGAAGCAACAAAAGCATTTTTTGCAAAACTTGGTTTTGAACCGACATTTGAGACGGTGAATGAGGGTGCAAAAGTAGCATTCTTAAAATTAGAAAACCTGGTGATTGAGACATATGAATCAGATGAGGCAACGATGAAAGCCGGAGCCATCGATCATGTCGCAATTGATGTAAAAGATATCGAAGAGACATACAAAGAAGTCTGTGCAATGGATCTGAATACGACAAATGACGAGATTCATTTCCTGCCATTCTGGGACAATGGAGTAAAATTCTTTACGATTAAAGGACCTAATGAAGAGAAGGTAGAGTTTAGTCAGTTTCTGTAATTCTTTGTGAAATATAGAGTTTGTTAGAAATGCAACAGGTATGTTAATGAAATAACTAAAAATATTTGTTAAAAAGGCACAAAATTGATGTATTTCAACAAAAGGAACTGGAAAGAGAATTGTGTATAATAGATGAAAAACAAAAAAATGACCAAATGTCATTGAGAAAAATTGTGCACTGTGATATAGTAAACGCAGTTGAACAAAAGAGCTGAGATAGGAGAGCGGATACAAGTAATCAAACGATTGCTTTTAGTCGCGCTCCTTTTTTTTGAAAAATAATACAAATTGTAATAGAATAAATTGAAAATATAAAAGTTGGACAAAAGGATGAGAGAGGGAAAAATGGATCAGATATTTTATGATGCAGTCGGGAGTAATCCGATCATTGCGGCTGTGAAAAGTATGGAAGATATAGAAAAATGTTGTGCAATAGAAGAGATACAGGTGATTTTCATATTATTTGGAGATGTCTGTTCGATAGACAGGATTGTAAAACGGGTGAAAGATGCAGGAAAGGTTGCGATGGTACATGTAGATCTGATCAGCGGACTCAGCCCGAAAGAAATTTCGGTAGAATATCTGAAAGAACATACAGAAGCAGATGGCATTATATCAACAAAACCATCGCTGATCAAGAAAGCAAGAGAACTTGGTTTGTATACAGTTCTCAGATATTTTTTACTGGATTCCATGGCATTTGAAAATATCAGACAGCAACAGCATACGGTAAGACCGGATTTTATAGAGGTACTTCCGGGTGTGATGCCAAGAGTGATAAAAAGAATCTGTGGTTCGGTGAAGACACCGATCATAGCAGGAGGACTGATAACAGATAAAGAAGATGTGATGGCTGCATTATCAGCCGGAGCAATTGCAGTTTCATCAACCAATCATCAGGTGTGGAAGATGTAATGACTGTACAGAATGAAACAGAATATTTAATTGCTTTTTGGGGAGCAATTCAAATAGAACGCATGCGAAAATAGTAACCAAAGAAATTAGCAGAAAATCAGGAGGAAACAAATATGGCTAAATATGTAATGGCGTTAGATGCAGGAACTACCAGTAACAGATGTATTCTTTTTAATGAAAAAGGTGAGATGTGCAGCGTGGCACAGAGAGAATTCACACAGTATTTTCCAAAACCGGGCTGGGTTGAGCATGACGCTGATGAGATATGGGCAAGTATGCTTGGAGTTGCAGTAGAGGCAATGAATATGATCAATGCAGAAGCAGAAGATATCGCAGCGATTGGTATTACAAACCAGAGAGAGACAACAATTGTCTGGGATAAAGAGACAGGAGAACCTGTACATCATGCAATCGTATGGCAGTGCCGCAGAACATCAGAGTATTGTGATTCTTTAAAAGAAAAAGGATTAACAGACAAGTTCCGTGAAAAAACAGGACTGGTCATCGATGCATATTTCTCGGGAACAAAAGTAAAATGGATTCTGGACAATGTTCCGGGCGCAAGAGAAAGAGCGGAAAGAGGAGAATTATTATTCGGTACAGTAGAGACATGGCTGATCTGGAAACTGACAAAGGGAGCTGCTCATGTAACAGATTATTCGAATGCATCACGTACAATGTTATTTAACATTAATACATTGGAATGGGATGATGAGATTCTGGAAGAACTGAATATTCCAAAATGTATGTTACCGGAACCAAAGCCATCAAGCTGCATTTACGGAGAAGCAGATCCTTCTTATCTTGGAGGTCCGATCCCGATTGCAGGTGCAGCAGGTGATCAGCAGTCCGCATTATTCGGACAGACATGCTTTAAGCCGGGAGAGGCGAAGAATACATATGGAACAGGTTGTTTCCTTCTGATGAATACAGGAGAAAAGCCGGTATTTTCTAAGAACGGACTGGTTACCACAATTGCCTGGGGATTGGATGGAAAAGTAAACTATGCACTGGAAGGTTCTATCTTCGTAGCGGGAGCTGCAATCCAGTGGTTAAGAGATGAACTTAGGATTATTGATTCGGCACCGGATTCAGAATATATGGCAAAGAAAGTAAAAGATACCAACGGATGTTATGTAGTACCTGCATTTACAGGACTTGGAGCACCGCACTGGGATCAGTATGCGAGAGGAACAATCGTAGGAATCACCCGTGGAGTGAACAAATATCACATCATCCGTGCAACACTGGAATCCCTTGCATATCAGGTCAATGATGTATTAGTTGCAATGAAGGCAGATTCGGGAATTGATCTGGCAGCATTAAAGGTTGACGGAGGCGCAAGTGCCAACGATTTCCTGATGCAGACACAGAGCAATATCATCAATGCGCCGGTAAACCGCCCGCAGTGTGTAGAGACAACAGCGATGGGAGCTGCTTATCTGGCAGGACTTGCAGTCGGATACTGGGAAAGCAAAGAAGACGTTGTTAAGAACTGGGCGATCGATCAGACATTCGAACCTAAGATTGATGATGAACAGAGAAATAAGATGATCAAAGGCTGGAATAAGGCCGTAAAATACGCTTATGGATGGGCGAAAGAAGATTAAGAATTGAAGAAAAACAGATAAATAGAAAAAAGGGGGAAATTTTCTATGTTACCTTATATTGCAGAATTTTTGGGGACAATGATACTGATTATTCTTGGAGATGGAGTGGTTGCAAATGTAACCCTTAATAAATCAGGAATGAAAGGTGGCGGAACGGTTCAGATCACATTTGCCTGGGGACTTGCGGTTATGTTGCCTGCATGCATATTTGGGGCTGCATCAGGTGCGTCATTTAACCCGGCTCTTACATTAGCACTTGCAGTTGACGGAAGTTTTGCATGGTCTATGGTTCCTGGATATATTTTGGCACAGTTTGCCGGTGCATTCGCAGGTGGTGTGATTGTATATCTTTTATTTAAAGGACAGTTTGATGCAACAGAAGATAAAGCTACCAAACTTGGAGTGTTCTGTACAGCACCATCGGTTCCAAAACTTGGACTTAACATTTTCAGTGAAGCGGTTGGAACATTTATACTTGTATTTGCAATCAAAGGAATGGCGAATGTGCCGGAACTTACAGATGGACTTGGTAAATTTATCGTATTTGGAATCATCGTTTCGATTGGTATGTCACTCGGTGGTCTGACGGGATATGCGATTAATCCGGCGAGAGATCTTGGACCACGTCTGGCACATGCGGTTCTTCCAATCAAAGAAAAAGGAAGTTCAAACTGGAGTTATGGAGTGGTGCCTTTAGTAGGACCGGTTATAGGAGCTGTAGCTGCGGTATTGCTTTTTGGTGCGATTCCGTGGTAGAATAACAGAGAAAAGAGAATAATAGGCGTGAGAGAAGAGAGCCTGACAGGATAACCGCATATTCGGGATGCGTTTACTTGTCAGGCTCTTTTTTCAGAAATAAGCCGGAAATTACAATATGTCAGAGGCAGGAACCGCCATGTAATACGTGACGAATACCTCGTAGCAAGAGCACAAAAGGATTCTTGAAAAGACGTAAAGGAGAGAAAGAAATGTATGATGTAATCATAATCGGAAGCGGAGTCTCAGGCTCTGCGGCCGCAAGAGAGTTATCCCGCTACAAAGCGGATATATGTGTATTAGAAAAAGAAGAAGACGTCTGCTGTGGAACGTCAAAAGCCAACAGTGGAATTGTGCATGCCGGATATGATGCCGAAGTTGGGTCACTTATGGCAAAGTTAAATGTCCGTGGAAATGCAATGATGGAAGAGCTTTCAAAAGACCTGGATTTTCCATTCAAGAGAACCGGTTCACTGGTGATCTGTCTGCGGGAAGAAGACATGGACAAATTACAGGCCTTATACGACAGAGGCGTGGCAAACGGAGTACCGGGACTTCAGATCTTAAGCCGGGAAGAAGTGCTCAAGATGGAACCGAATATTGTAGATAATGTCTATGCAGCGCTTTATGCACCGTCAGCAGGTATCGTATGTCCATTCGGATTGAATATCGCAATGGCAGAAAATGCCTGCGAAAATGGGGTGGAATTCAAGTTCGATACAGAAGTAACAGAGCTGAAAAAAGTAGAAGATATCTGGGAAGTCCATACAAATCAGGGAGTTTTTAAGACAAGATATGTAGTAAATGCAGCTGGTGTCTATGCAGATAAATTCCACAACATGGTCAGCAAAAAGAAAATCCATATCACACCAAGGCGTGGTGATTACTGTCTGCTGGATAAGACAGCAGGAGCACATGTAAGCAGAACAATATTTGCATTGCCAAATGAATTCGGAAAAGGAATTCTGGTGACACCGACAGCGCATGGCAATCTGCTTCTTGGACCTACAGCAATAGATATCGAAGAAAAAGAAGGAACGAACACGACAAGAGAAGGACTGGATCAGGTGCTTACAAAAGCAGGACAGAATGTAAAAGACATTCCGATGCGTCAGGTAATCACCTCATTTGCCGGGCTTCGTGCACATGAAGACGGACATGAATTTATCATAGAAGAAGTCGAAGATGCAAAAGGGTTCATCGACTGTGCGGGAATTGAGTCTCCGGGACTTACCAGCAGTCCGGCAATCGGGGAGATGGTTGCAGGTATCTTAAAAGAAAAGATGCAGTTGGAAGAAAAAGAGAATTTTATTGCAACAAGAAAAGGAATCCTGGATCCAAATACTCTGACGAAAGAAGAAAGAGTGAAATTAATCAAAGAGAAACCGGCATACGGTAATATTATCTGCCGTTGTGAGATGATCACAGAAGGTGAGATTATCGATGCAATCCATAGACCTCTGGGGGCGAAGTCTCTGGACGGAGTAAAACGTAGAACCAGAGCAGGTATGGGGCGGTGCCAGGCCGGTTTCTGTTCCCCTAGAACGATGGAGATTCTTGCAAGAGAGCGGAACGTTCCAATGGAAGAAATTACGAAGTCAGGTGGAAGTTCAAAAATTATCGTAGGAACAAATAAGGATCAGCTGTAACAATGATGCAGAAAGCTGTGACAGAGAATTTAACGGCAACAGATTGGAAAGTAGTTTGAAATAGAAAAAGGAAGATAGAATATGAAAACATACGATATAGTAATCATTGGCGGCGGCCCTGCAGGACTTGCGGCAGCCATATCAGCACGGGATAATGGAATCCAGGATATCCTGATCCTGGAAAGAGATAAAGAACTGGGAGGAATTCTGAATCAGTGTATTCATAATGGATTCGGTCTTCATACATTCAAAGAAGAACTGACCGGACCGGAATATGCAGGAAGATTCATCGAACAGGTAAAGACTCTTGGCATTGAATATAAATTAAATACAATGGTTATGGATATCAGTCCGGATAAGATTGTGACTGCCATGAACCGCGAAGAAGGTTTGTTTGAAATCCAGGCAGGAGCAGTGATCCTGGCGATGGGATGCCGTGAGCGTTCCAGAGGCGCACTGAATATTCCGGGTTACCGTCCGGCAGGAATTTACTCAGCAGGAACTGCGCAGCGCCTGGTTAATATGGAAGGTTATATGCCGGGAAGAGAAGTCGTAATCTTAGGTTCCGGTGACATCGGCCTTATCATGGCAAGACGTATGACACTGGAAGGCGCCAAGGTCAAAGTTGTGGCAGAATTAATGCCATATTCCGGAGGCCTGAAGCGTAATATCGTGCAGTGTCTGGATGACTACGACATTCCGTTAAAATTAAGCCATACCGTTGTAGATATCAAAGGAAAAGAAAGAGTGGAAGGCATCACACTGGCAGAAGTAGACAGTAAGGGCAAACCAATTCCTGGAACAGAGGAAGAGTATACCTGTGATACATTATTACTTTCCTGTGGACTGATCCCGGAAAATGAAATCTCCAGAGGTATGGGCGTAGATATGAACCCAGTAACATCCGGACCGAAGGTCAATGAAAGTCTGGAGACAAATATCGAAGGCGTATTTGCCTGTGGAAATGTGCTACATGTGCATGATCTGGTAGATTTCGTATCAGAAGAAGCAAAAACTGCCGGAAGAAACGCAGCGGAATATGTGAAAGATTTAAAGACAGAAACAGACAGTGATGAAAAGGTACAGAATATTGTGTTAAATCCGGTGGAAGGTGTACGATACACAGTTCCAAGTACCATCAATCCGGCACATATGGATGAAAGTCTTACCGTACGGTTCCGTGTCGGCGGTGTTTACAAGAACTGCTATGTAAGTGCATATTTTGATGAAGAAAGAGTGATTCATAAGAAACGTCCGGTCGTTGCACCAGGAGAGATGGAGCAGATCAAGCTTACAAAAGAACAGCTTATGAAGTGTCCGGATCTTAAAACCATTACAGTAAAGATAGAGGAGGCATAAAGATGGAAACAGTAACAAGAGAACTTACATGTATCGGCTGTCCGATGGGCTGCCCTCTGACTGTAACAATGGAAGCAGGAGAAGTCATCAGCGTAACAGGAAATACCTGTAAGCGTGGAGATATCTATGCGAGAAAAGAAGTAACCAATCCAACCAGAATTGTAACTTCTACGGTAAGAGTAACTGGTGGAGAAGCAGATATGGTATCGGTGAAGACAAAAGAAGATATTCCAAAAGGAAAGATTTTTGAGTGTGTGAAAGCATTAAAGACGGTAGAAGTTCCTGCACCGGTACATATCGGAGATGTACTGGTGGAAGATGTTGCAGGTACCGGTGTGGATATCGTTGCAACGAAGAATGTTGAAAATGCATAGAGTATTTGTCTGTAGATACTTAAATAAACAAGAAAAGCTGTCAGTTGCCGATGTATCTGTAAGGAACGGCAAGTAACAGGTGCTATAGATGATGAAAGTTAATAAAACGTCCGGAAGGCTTTTTTGATGAAAGCTTTCCGGATTTTTTCGTCTCTTGATATATCCATATTTTTATTTTACACTGATAATTATAAATGTACTCTTGAGGAAAAGAATCTTGACTGACGAATAGCGGATAAAAGAAAATGCAAAAGAGGTTTTCGGAAATTTCAGGAATAAAGAGTGAATGAAGAGATCAAAGGGAAGAAGAGGAAGAAAAATGGAACCATATTACTACAGCAAAATGAATAAAATACAACAGGCAGCCTACCATGCCATTTGGCAAGGGCTGCTTACAATCTCAGATTCTATACAGATCCCGGGAATGGAGGCAGAAGAGCTTTACAATGTATTCTTCCGACTGCGTCTGGATCATCCGGAAATCTTCTGGGCAACCGGATATAAGTACAAATATTATCAGGATTCACCCAATTTTATCTTTATCCCGGAATACTTATTTGACAAAAATAAAATAAAAGAACATCAGAAAGCCATGAAGTCCAGAGTAGAAAAACTTATACGGCCGGTAAAAGACAAATCGGAGTGGGAAAAGGAAAAATATATACATGATTTTATCTGTGAAAATGTACACTATGATAAGTTGAAAAAGCCATATTCCCACGAAATCATCGGACCACTCGGACAGGGAGTAGGTGTCTGTGAAGGCATTGCCAAATCCGTAAAAGTATTATGTGACGCGCTTGGCATCTGGTGTATGATCGCAGTCTGCGGGAATAATCCGGAAAAAGGGATCAAATACCGCCATACATGGAATATCGTAAGAATCGGCGGAAAGTATTATCATCTGGATGCGACATTTGACAATACACTTGGTAATGGCGGGAAGATGGCAGAAAAGCAGGCAAAAAAAGAGAACCGTTATGATTATTTTAATCTGGATGATAAAAGCATTTTCAGAGATCACGAGCCATTGATCGCACCTGCACCAAAATGTGAAGATGGAGATCATTTTTATTATAAAGAAAAGAAACTGTCATTTACGAAGACGGAAGATGTATATAAGAGAGCATTGCAGACGGCGAAAAAAGGGAAAGTATTCACGTTCCACTGGAGAGGCGGCTATCTGACGAAAGCAGTTCTGAAAGAACTTCTGGATCTGATTGAAAAAGCGGGAAAGGAAAAACAGAAAAATGCAAGGATCAGCCTGAACTGGCCGCAGGCAGTGCTGCGTTTTGATTATGTAGAGACCGCCGGAGAGACGGAACCGGAGGTTGTGGTCGAAGAGGCAAATGAAGGAGAGAAAGAGTAGTGGATGCATTTGTAATGTTACAGGAGCTGTTGGAGCAGGATCAGTTCGAGTTGATTCTGCCGGATGAGAAAGAGTGCAAACAACAGGAAGAAGATAATAAACCGGAAAGTCCGGCAGCAGGACAGAAGAAAAAGCAGGATATCCGCCTGGTCTATCTTATGAATGATGCGGTGGAAAGCTTTCTGGTCTTTCATAATGCGAGAATGACGGGCGAGTATCAGCCGGATTATGAAGGTGAGATTATAGCTTCCATGAGCTGTCAGGATGTTTTAAAAGATCAGAAAGAAGAAACTCTGAAAGAAGTGAGTGAAGAAGCAGGGAAGGGCCATGAAAAAGAGACAGCTGATAATGAAACGGCAGAAGAAAAAAAGACAGAGTATATTCTCGTAGTGCATCAGGGGGATTCTGTTGTTACAATATTCTTTGAAGATATTCTGACAGACGTACATTTATATGATTATGGCGGGATCGGACATTTCTGGGTAAAAGAGTATGAATACTTAAGACAACTGGAATACCGCTTGGCGATTATGCGTGATAAGCTTGATTATCTGGGAGAGGAATACTGTACACCTGAGGAACAAAAGCTTGCGATGCTGGTAGAGTTTCCACCGCTGAACTATTGCTGTTATCCGGCAGTACCGGAGAAGTATATTGTCCCAAGGGTAGAGCCATGGGTGCCGACGCAAGAAGCGATTGCGGTAATGGAAGAACTGGCAGAAGAGGCCGGAGACTGCGGTTTATCAAGAATCCTGAAAACATACCGGCAGCAGCCAAAGCCACGCATAGCAAGGAAGATTGCAGCAATGCTTCATCAGAACGCACATGCCCAAGTAGTCGATCTGCTGGATGAAAGATTGAAACAGGCAGTGTCCATTTATAAAAAACGCTCTTTCGGAGAAGAAATGGATCAGGCATGTCTGGAACTGTTCCGCAAAGTAGAAAACAGACAGAGACAATTACAGAAAGAAGGCAAAGAATCTGTAATTCTAAGAGAAGAACCATTTGAGATTGCAAAAGACAGTATCGGTTATCAGGTACATCTGATGATCTGGGAAAAGAAACTGATGAACCGCAAGGTGAAGATAGAAAGTTATCCATTAAATATGAATAATCAGTAATTAAAAAAGGACATCCGCACCGAATGTCCCAAGGAAAAAAGTTATGAAAAAGAAAAATGATATATATATAAACTCGGTTGTTATAGTTCAATAACCGAAGGATTTTTTAGGCGAAGCCAGACCAGATAAAAGCTGATTCATATTTCTGATACCTGAGTGACTTCTTTGTTGTTGATGATTATATAATACATGGTAAATGTTTCTAATTTGTGTTGTTGTCATAAAGAATATATGAAAAATCTTAAGAGAATCTGATGAGAATCTAAAATGAAGACTAAGATGGGAAAAGAGACTAGAAAAAAGACTATAAAAAAGAAAAGATATATTTCGGCCGGCTTATGCATAGTACTGCTTATCAGTCTGTTCACATGAGGAGGCTGTCAGAAAAAAGAAGAAGAAAAAGTAGCAAAGAAAAAGCAGATAGAGCTGTGGCATTATTGGGATATTCCGGGGAATCAGAAGCATCTGGAAGAACTGGTAGAACAGTTTAATAAGTCCCAGGATGAGGTTGAGGTAAAGATATCATACATACCGGATGAAGACATTAAAAAACAGCTTGCGCTTGCAATGTCGGAAGGAACCATGCCGGATATTGCATTGGTGGATTCATCGGATTTCCAATTCCTTCATCAGATGAAACCATTTGCAGATCTGACAGATGAAATTTCTGAATTAAAAGAGTACTCCCATTATCATCTGGTATTTGTTCATGGGAATTGATAAGATCTATCCGACAGTCAGAAAAGAACTGGACGAGCGTAGAGAGAAAGCTGAGTAAGAGAAAGCAGAATAAGAAAATATAGAATAGAAAATGTGAACTTGAATGATAATTAGGAATAAGCCGGAAGATGTGATGTCTTCCGGCTTATTTTTAAAATTAATATGTAAGATTTAAAATTAACCAACAATACGGTATTTTTTATCTACAGCATTGAGAAGTTCATGTCCATCTTCTGTTACGAGAACAAGGTCTTCAACACGGACACCGTATTTACCTTCGATGTAGATACCAGGCTCGATAGAGAAGATCATGCCAGGCTCAGCCACATTTTTATTAATTGGGCTTACGTCACCGTATTCATGGTCTTCCTGTCCGATGAAGTGTCCAAGACGGATTCTCCAGTACTCGCTGTATCCGGCCTCATCGATCAGATCTCTTGCCTTAGCATCGATATCGCAGAAACGCATACCAGGTTTGATCACAGCTTCTGCTTTCTCAACAGCTGTACGGACCAGATCATGGATAGCAGCCTGCTCATCATCTACACTCTTGCAGTAGAATGTTCTTGTCATATCTGAGCAATATCCTTTCCAGATACATCCCATATCGATCAGGACACATTCTCCGGCTTTCAGAGTTCTTGTTTCACTTGGTGTATGATGCTGGTCAGCAGCGTTAGCGCCGAAGCATACGATGGTATCAAAGCTTACTCCGCTTGCACCTTCTTTGAGGTATTCAGCGTCGATGAAGTCAGCAACTTCTTTCTCTGTCATACCTTCTTTGATGAAGTTTGCAACTCTTTCCATAACTGTATCATTGATAACAGATGCATGCTTCATGATTTCGATCTCTTCAGCATTCTTAACAGCACGGACACCATCAACACAGTCAGAACCCCAGATAGTCTTCATCTCAGGGCAACGCTCCTGAAGTGGGATGAGGAAACGTGCAGGCCATGTCTTGTCGATACCAAGAGTACTCTTTGTATCAATGTGCTCCATCAGAACACCGATCTGGTCATCCATGTCACTGAACCATACTTCTTCGAATCCTGTATTTGATACATAATACAGATAGTTCAGGAATAAAGTATGTTTTCCACTCGTTCTAAGTAACAGGGCATATAATCTTTCCCCTGGATTTACCATGATTCCTGTTAAGAAGCGGATGCTCAGTGGATCAGATACCAGTAACTGGTCAATTCCTTTCTCGTTCATTTTTTCCAATACGCGTTCAATTCTTTCGTTCATCGTTAAAGTGCTCCTTCCTGTGCGTTTTGATAGAAAAATCTAATAGAATGATAGCACAGATTGGATAAAATAACCATGATTTTAGATAATGTTTTGGAATTTCAATATGTGATGCAACAGGAAAGGTGGATTTCACAAATTTGGAATATGAAGTATTGGCAGAAAGATATTATTGTCTGCATAATGAATGTGTGAACAATAACATGCTGGAAAAAATTTCTTGTATATAATGGAAGAATATTTATTGAATTCAACATAGTGATGTGATAAAATAATAAAGAAATGGATGGGCATTACAATAAAGGGTAAGCTCTATTTTTTTGCAATTTTTAGTAATTGTAATCAACTGTAATTATTGTAATATTACAATGACATTGCAGTAAAGAAACGCTATTCAAAAGTAACAAAGGAATACGGAGGGTAAAATTTTTTATGAAGGAAAAGAAAAAGCTGTCACTTGCAGCGCAGATTTTTATTGCACTGGTTCTGGCAATCGTTGCCGGATTACTGATGCAGAAACATGCTGACTTTGCAGAGACATATATCAAACCATTCGGTACGATCTTTCTGAATCTGTTAAAATTCATTGTCGTTCCGATCGTACTGTTTTCGATCATGTGTGGTATCATTTCCATGAAGGATATCAAGAAAGTTGGATCGATTGGAGCAAAGACAGTTATTTATTATATGTGTACAACTGCATTTGCAATCACATTTGGTCTTATCGGAGCTAATGTGTTCAAGGGAGCATTTCCGAAGATTGCGACAACCGATCTGTCTTATGAGGCAGACCAGACAATATCACTGATGGATACAATTGTTAATATCTTTCCATCAAACTTTCTGTCACCAATGGTAGAAGCAAATATGCTTCAGGTGATTGTGATAGCACTCATTCTTGGGTTTGGAATTATCCTGCTTGGAGAAGGCGAAAGAAATGTAAGAATTGTTACAGCATGTAATGACTTGAATGATATCTTCATGAAATGCATGGAAATGATCCTGAAGTTATCACCAATCGGTGTGTTCTGCCTGTTAAGTCCGGTAATCGCATCAAACGGTCCGGCAATCATCGGATCACTTGCAATGGTACTTCTGGCAGCTTATGTATGCTATATTATTCACGCTGTAGTTGTATACTCATTTGCGGTAAAAGCACTTGGCGGCATGAGCCCGGTGAAATTCTTCAAAGGAATGCTTCCTGCAATCATGTTTGCATTTTCAAGTTCTTCATCAGTGGGAACACTTCCAATTAATATGGAATGTGTAGAGAAGATGGGAGCTTCTAAAGAAGTATCCTCTTTTGTACTTCCACTCGGAGCAACCATCAATATGGATGGAACCGCAATCTATCAGGGAGTATGTGCGATCTTCATCGCATCATGTTACGGAATTCACCTGACATTTGCACAGATGCTTACAATGATTCTGACAGCAACACTTGCTTCCATCGGAACAGCGGGCGTTCCAGGAGCCGGTATGGTTATGCTTGCGATGGTACTTACATCCGTAGGACTTCCGGTAGATGGAATCGCACTGGTAGCCGGTGTAGATCGTATCTTTGATATGGGACGTACCGTGGTAAATATCACAGGAGATGCATCCTGCTGTATGATCGTTTCCAATCTGGAACGTAAGCGTGAAGTGAAAAAAGAACTTAGAAATGGATTATAAAAATATAATTAGATAAAAAGAATGTTTTACCTCCTTGCCGGATGAGTCCGGCAGGGAGGTTTTTTTGCTGCCATGCATTATATAAGAGCATAAAAATAGGACTGCATTGTTAGGGAGGAGTGCAGTCCTGAGGAAAAATTATGAAAAAGATTTACTTTGTGTTCCTTTGAACAATTCATAGTATAGGAGCAAATTGTGATGAAATGGTGATCAAAGTGGGGAGAAAGTGTTAAATGATGGGAATTAATAAATCCGGAGATTCATTTCTTATAATTGAATTCTGAAGATGTGGATGGTAGAATTACGACAGAATATATCATACAAGGGTTAGAGTGTAACATAGATAAAAAATTACGAAAGCAGGTGATTATATGCGAATCCTAATCTACGGCGCAGGCGTCATCGGAAGTCTCTACGCATCCAAATTCGCCAAAGCAGGAATGGATGTAACGATGTATGCCAAGGGACAACGACTAAAAGAATTACAGGAACACGGCTTATGGTACAGGGGTAAGACCGGAGCGCATAAGGTAGAAGTAAATGCAATCGGCGAAATAAAACCAGACGACAGATACCAGTTTGTGTTCCTGACAGTGGGTGAAAAGCAGGTAGAGGCAGCACTGGAAGAATTAAAAGAGAATACAAGTCCGAATATTGTAATGATGGCAAATACATTACAGCCATACCGTAAATGGGAGAAGATCTGCGGAAAAGGCAGGATTCTTCCTGCCTTCCCGGGAGTAAGCGGATGTATGGAAGGTGGAATCCTGGATGCACAGCTGTTGCCAAGGGCAATTCTTCCAACTACATTTGGGGAAATTGGAGGAAGAAGAAGTAACAGACAGGACGTGCTGGCTTACATATTTAAAAGAAGTCACATCCCATATCAGATTGTGCCTGAGATGCATCACTGGCAGGTATCTCATCTGGGTGTGATTGTGCCGATGGCAGATGCGTATCGTCTGAGTAAATGTCCGGAGAGAATATGTGCAGATGAAAAATGGATGACACTGACGGCTGTACGTATCAAGAAAAATCTGCGTTGGATTGATGAAAAACGGATGCTATGTCCAAGTAAGTTATATGTGATCAAAAGTATGCCGACAGGTATGCTGGCAAATCTATTGAGCAGAACTTATCAAAGTGAACTGGGACACCGCTTGTTGTATAAATATGTCATGAATTCACCGGACCGGTTCCGGCAGCTGCATCAGGAATTGTATGGTTATATGAAGATGCATTCGAAGGAATAAAAGGGCATAAAAATAGGACTGCATTGTTAGGGCGGAGTGCAGTCCTGAGGAAAAAAGTTATGAAAAAGATTTAATTTGTTTGTTCCTTTGAACAATTCTTAGTATAGAAGCAAATTGTGATGAAACAGTGATCAAATTTCGAAGAAATTGTTAATAAATGTGAACAATATAAAATTGCAAGAGAAAAGGATGAGAATATAAATGATAAAACCAATTATGAAAGACATATTCTTTCTAAATCAAAAATCAGAACCGGCAACTGAATCCGATAAGCAGATAGCAATAGATCTTCTGGACACATTGAAAGCGCATGAAGAAGGCTGTGTTGGTATGGCAGCTAATATGATTGGGGTAAAAAAATGTATCATTGCTGTCAATATGGGATTCATGAATGTAGCAATGTTCAATCCAAAGATTGTAAAAAGATCCGGAAAATATGAGACAGAAGAAGGATGCCTGTCTTTGACTGGTGTGAGAAAATGTACCAGATATCAGGAAATAGAAGTGGAATATCAGGATATGAACTGGAAAAAGCAGCGTCAGAAATATACTGGATGGACGGCGCAGATTATTCAGCATGAAATTGATCATTGCAATGGGATTGTGATATAGAGATTGCGATAATTTTATCATAATATTTACCTCAATTTTATTGACACAACAGTATCAAAAGCATACAATAAAATCAGATTGTTAATAAAATAACACAAGAAAACGTGAAGATTACAGGAGGTAAGAATCATGGCAAAAATTTTATGTAGTCCAAGTAAATATGTACAAGGTACAGGCGAGATGAAAAAGCTTGGGGAATACGCCCAGAAGTATGGAAAAAAAGCACTTGTACTGATCACAGAATCCGGATATAAACGTATCGGAGACGTTGTAAATACTGGATTTGAAGGCTACGAGATCACACCGGTATATGAGTATTTCAACAGAGAATGCAGCAAGAACGAGATCAACCGTCTGGTGGATATCATGAATGAAAAAGGCTGTGATGTCGTGATTGGTATCGGTGGTGGTAAGATCCTGGATACAGCGAAAGCAGTTGCTTATTATAAAGAAGCACCGGTTCTGATCTGCCCGACGATTGCATCTACAGATGCACCATGCAGCGCGCTGTCAGTTATCTATACAGATGACGGAGTATTCGAAGAGTATTTATTCCTTCCGGCTAACCCGAATATGGTTCTGATGGATACAGAGATTATTGCAAAATCACCGGTAAGACTTACCGTTTCCGGAATGGGTGATGCGCTGGCAACATATTTTGAAGCAAGAGCCTGTCAGGCAAGTGGGGCAACGACCTGTGCCGGAGGACAGGTTACACAGGCAGCAATCGCACTTGCAAAACTGTGTTTTGATACGTTGATGGCAGAAGGTGTAAAGGCAAAACTTGCGCTGGAAGCAGGTGCATGTACACCGGCAGTGGAAAAAGTCATCGAGGCAAATACCTTACTTAGCGGTATCGGATTCGAGAGCGGTGGACTTGCAGGAGCACATGCAATACATAATGGATTTACCGTACTGGATGAGTGCCATCATATGTACCATGGTGAGAAAGTTGCATTCGGAACGATCACACAGCTGGTTCTTGAGAATATTCCGGCAGAAGAACTGGAGGATATCATCGACTGGTGTATCGAACTGGGACTGCCTGTGACATTAAAAGAACTTGGTATCACAGAAGTTACAGATGAAAAACTGATGGCAGTTGCAACAGCAGCCTGTGCAGAGAACGACACACTTCACAATATGCCATTTGAAGTAACACCAGAGACCGTATGCGCTGCAATCAAGGCAGCAGATGCATATGGAAAATATTTTCTCGGAGAATAAAATTAAAAATGCCTAAGGCGGTAAAAAGAAATATTTTTTGAAGTATGGAGAAATATTTTCCCCCAATTAGCGATTGACATTCATGGAAAGACAATGCTATAATATATCCCTAAAATAAATGTGGATTTTTCTAGAGCAATCTATTTTTCGCCACATGGTTACCTGTAATAGTGACCATGTGGTTTTTTGTTGCAAAAACGACAGAAATAAAGCATAGAGAAAAAGAAAATCAGCAGTAGAATAGGTAAATTTTGACCACAACATTTACAGAGGAAAAAGAAAGGGGAATATATATGGATCAGACATATATGAAAGAAAAGCCGGTTTTAAAACTGATTTTGTCAATGGCGCTGCCAATGGTGCTTTCTATGATGGTCAGTTCACTTTATAATATTGTGGACAGTTTCTTTATCGCAAAGATCAGCGAGGATGCCATGACAGCATTATCACTGGTGTATCCAGTGCAGAATCTGATTAATGCTGTCATGATCGGATTTGGAATTGGTATCAACGCAGTGATATCATTTTATCTTGGGGCGCAGGATCATAAGACGGCAGATCGGGCGGCAACGCAGGGAATGCTTCTTGGAACGATTCACGGAGTTGGATTTATGATTCTTGGAATTACGGTAATGCGACCGTTTCTTCACATGTTTACGGCAAATGAACAGATTATAGACTATGGTGTACGTTATTCCAGAATCGCATTTTTATTTGCCACTGCGTTATCCTGGCAGCTGGTATTTGAAAAGACGTTCCAGGCAGTGGGGCGTATGGTGGAATCGATGACATGCATGATGTCCGGCGCAGTCATTAATATTATTCTGGATCCGGTTCTGATCTTCGGACTTGGACCATTTCCGAAGATGGGGATTGAAGGAGCGGCACTTGCGACTGGTATCGGACAGGCAGCAGGAGCGCTTCTGTATCTGATATTTTATATTGTAAGACCGTTACCGGTAAAATACAGAAAAAAATATCTGAAAGTGGATCTTGGATTATGGAAAAAGCTATATGTGATCGGGATTCCAGCGAGCTTGAATCTGGCACTTCCGTCACTTCTGATCTCAGTATTGAATGTAATACTTACAGGCTATGGGGAAGTCTATGTATTCGTTCTTGGTGTATATTATAAGCTTCAGACATTCCTGTATCTTCCGGCAAATGGAATTGTGCAGGGAATGCGTCCTCTTCTCGGGTATAATTATGGGGCAGGAGAGTATAAGCGTGTGCATAAGATCTTCCAGGATGGTTTGATCCTTGTACTTGTAATGATGGCAGCAGGAACAGCAATCTGTCTGGCAATTCCTGGACAGCTGATGGGACTGTTTTCTTCAAGTGAAGCGACTGTGCAGGCAGGAATGACAGCACTTAGAGTGATCAGTCTTGGATTCATCGTTTCGTCGGTATCTGTTATCTGTAGCGGTGCGTTAGAAGGTCTTGGAAAAGGTGTGCATTCATTGATCATTTCTTTGTGCAGATATGTGGTAGTCATTATTCCGGTGGCATTTATTGTAAGCCGTTTTATGGGCGCAGTCGGGGTGTGGCATGCGTTCTGGATTACGGAAGCGGTGACTGCGGTCATTTCTTATATTGTGTATCGGAAAGGCGTGAAGAGGTAGAGAAGAGTTGTTGCTTTTATGGATGAGAATTCATAGAGCAACAACTCTTTTTTGATGCACAAGTATAAAATGATACAAGGGTCAAAAGATCATGCGTTTTATGTTTGTATGAATGCGAAGCAATCCGTGTATCATAAAATGTAAAATAGTAAAAAAGAAAGTGAGGAAGATCATCATGGGAAAAGTAATCAGTATCGGGAAGCAGAATTTTGCTTCATTACGTGAAAATGACTGCTTTTATTAGGTAAAAATGCTTTGGAAAGTACATATAGGGGTATGAGCTTATTATGAGAGAAATATATGAAAAAGTCAACCGGAATCCGGGACAGTTCGCGTTGACTGACTACTTGGTAAAAGAGTATAATAAACTTATTAACACAGACGGAGTGATCAGGATCTATCCGGATGTAACAAAGAAGAAAAAGTGCGGATAAGCACTGTAGATAATCAGAATAGAAAAGGCAGGGATGCCGGAGAGAATGACTCTGACTGCAAGGTAAGTTCCAAGCAGGAATAGTTATGAATTCGTTTTATAAAAAAGCAATCAATAACAGGTTATATGAAAGTATGATATGCAAAATCAGGCGATTTCTAACGGGGAAAGAGGAGCCATTTTTGTGTATCTTTTTTTGTATCAGAATATATGATGTAAATCGCTTTGGAGTGTGTCTGAAAAATCATTTGGAAATTACGCAGCAATCCGGGAACATCATATGCAAAACGTTTAGGAGGAATTGACAGATGTTAAAAGTAGCAATATACGGAAAAGGTGGAATCGGGAAATCCACCGTCACATCGAATCTGGCGGCAGCATTTGCCACAATGGGGAAAAAAGTAATCCAGATTGGCTGTGATCCAAAAGCGGATTCGACGATGAATCTTCTCGGAGGTGAGCCGCTCAGACCGGTGATGAACTATATGAGAGAAGAAGACGAAGAACCGGAGCACTTAGAAGACATCGCAAAAGAAGGATTTGGAAATGTATTATGCATCGAGACCGGGGGACCGACACCGGGACTTGGATGTGCCGGCAGGGGAATTATCGCTACATTTCAGCTTCTGGAGGATCTGAAATTATTCGAGACATATAAGCCGGATGTGGTGCTTTATGATGTACTCGGGGATGTAGTCTGTGGCGGATTTGCAGCGCCGATCAGAGAGGATTATGCAGAGAAGGTTCTGATCGTGACATCCGGGGAAAAGATGGCACTGTACGCAGCCGATAACATTTCTAAAGCAGTACAGAACTTTGAGGATAGAAGTTATGCGAGGGTTTTTGGCATCGTATTGAATCACAGAAATGTCGAAAATGAGACGGAAAAAGTGCAAAATTTTGCAAAAGAGCGGGGATTTGATATTGTTGGAGAAATCCCTAGAAGTGATGAAATCATCCGTTATGAAGATCAGGGAAAGACAGTAATCGAGGGAGATCCGGAATCAGAGATCAGCAGACGTTTTTATGATCTGGCGGAAATATTATGGAAAGACGAGGAGCAGGTATGAGAGGGAAAGCCTACTATTGTACAGTAGAAGAATTACAAAAACGGGGAAGAGATGATATTCCGGAGCAGTTCCGCTCGAATACACATCTGATCTACAGCTCTCCGGCGACGCTTGCATTTAACTCGCCTGGAGCGGAAGGATTCGGAGTAAAAAGAGCAGGACTTGCAATCCCGGATTCGGTTATGTTAATTGTGGCACCGGGATGCTGCGGACGTAATACGTCCATGATCAGTTCCATGCCGCAGTATGAAGACCGCTTCTTTTATCTTACGATGGATGAGACAGATATTGTAACAGGAAGGCATCTGAAAAAGGTACCGGAAGCAGTAAAGGAAATCTGTAACAGCCTGAAGAAAAAGCCATCCGTTGTAATGATCTGCATTACCTGTGTGGATGCACTTCTTGGAACAGACATGGAACGGATTTGCAGAAAAGCAGAAGAAAAAGCAGGACTTCCGGTCAGACCGTGTTACATGTATGCATTGACGAGAGAAGGAAGAAAACCGCCAATGGTACACGTACGTCAGTCATTATATTCACTTTTGGAACCAAAGAAGAAAAAGGGAAATGTTGTAAATCTCCTTGGATTTTTCTCACCGCTTATGGATGACTGTGAGTTATATGGAATGTTAGAACGGGCAGGCGTAAAGACCGTGCATGAGATATCCAGATGCAGAGATTATGAAGAGTACCAGACGATGTCTGAGGCGAACTTTAATCTGGTGCTTCATCCGGAAGCGAGATTTGCAGCGGAGGATTTTCACGATAAGCTCAAAATTCCGTTTATTGAGCTCAGACGTCTGTATCAGATTGATAAGATCGAAAAGCAGTATCAGGCGCTGGGATCTGTACTTGGGATTCCATTTGCAGATGAGAATGCAAAAGAGCAGGCACTGGGGGCGGTAGAGCAGATGCGCAGTAAAAAGCCGGATGCGGTATTTGCTATTGGAGAATGTATGAATGGTGATCCGTTCGAGCTTGCACTTGCACTGGTAAAATATGGCTTCCGGGTGGCGGAAATATACGGAACACTGACAGCAGAGAATTTTATTTACTTAAAGACGTTGTTGGAACTAAGTCCCGGAACGAGAGTATATTCCAATATGGAACCGACGATGCTTTACTATGATCCATCAGAAAGCGGAGTAAATATTACGATTGGCAAGGATGCCTGTTATTATCATCCGGAGGCTGCAAATGTGATGTGGAATGAAGAAGTACAGCCATACGGATATACGGGCGTGAAGAAGCTGTTTGAAGCGTTACTGGAGGTGTAGAAGATGAAAGGATTAAGAAAATATCTGACACCATTTGCACCGGATCAGTCGGGAGCAGTGTCGGTGTTATATGAACTTGGCGGGATGCTGGTCATCTGTGATGCAGGAGGCTGTACCGGTAATGTATGTGGATTTGATGAACCGAGATGGTTTGAGATGCGAAGTGCGGTATTCAGCGCGGGACTTCGTGATATGGATGCGATTCTTGGAAGAGATGACAGACTGGTAGCAAAACTTGCAGATGCCTGTGAGAAGCTGGATGTCACATTTGCAGCAGTGATCGGGACCCCGGTTCCGGCAGTGATCGGGACGGATTACCGGGCACTGGACCGCATGCTTCAGAAGAAGACGGATCTTCCGGTTCTGACGGTGAACACGGATGGAATGGAACTGTATGACAAGGGAGAAGAAAAGGCATATCTTACACTGTTTCAGAAGTTTGCAGATGCTGTAAGCAGTGAGAAAAATAATCTGGAAACAGAAGAGAAAGAAACAGATCATCAGGATGCAGCAGATGAAAAAACAGACATCCGGAATGTTTCGGAAGATATAGAAGAAAAGCGTATCGGAATCATAGGAATGACACCACAGGATGTGAGTGACTTAAATGCAGCAGATAAGATCAGAAAGCTTTATAAAGAACAGGGAATACGTGCCGTCTGTTATGGCATGGGAGATGGCCTGGAAGAAGTGAAAAAGGCCGGAACTGTAGTGAAGAATGTCGTGGTATCTCCAGCAGCATTAAAAGCTGCGCAGTATCTGGAAAAGAAGTTTGGAACACCGTATGAGGTTACTTATCCATTAGCTGCAGAACTTGTGCCGGAGTTGGAATATAACGGAAAGAAAATACTGATTGTACAGCAGCAGGTGATTGCAGGAGCTGTGAGAGAAGAAATCGTTCGAAGAATAGAAGCATTTCCGGATGCCGGGGGAAAAGCGCAGGCAGAAAGAACAGCTGACATTACAACAGCTACCTGGTTCATGATCAAAAAAGAATGTGAAAGAACCGGAGTCGGAGAGCGTGAAAATCTGCAGATAAAAGAGACGATCAGCTTAAAAGAAGAAGAGGACTTTATAAATCTTGTGGAAAAGGAAAACTATGATATGATTTTCGCAGATCCATGTATGGAAAAGATGATACCGGAATATGAAGGAACATTTATTCCACTGACACATTTTGCCGTATCTGGAAAGCTGAACAAGCATGAAAGTGTCTGTGAAGAGAAAGTGGCAGAGAAAAAGAGATAGAAAATGTATTTTCGAAAGTCTGAAAGAGTTGTTTTGGAAGAGTTGAAGAAATACATGAAAAGAACAGAGGAGGGAATAAGAATCCAAATGGTTACGAAAAGAATCCGTGTATATGGCATCGTACAGGGCGTGGGGTTCCGCCCGACGGTGAGCCGCCATGCAGCCACTGCAGGAATCACCGGAAGTGTGTGTAACAAAGGGCCATATGTGGAAATCTTTGCCCAGGGCGAAGAAAAATGTGTAAAAGATTTTCTGGAACGTCTTGAAAAAAAGCCGCCCAAACGTGCGGCTATATTGAAGATTAATGTAGAAGATCTAAAAGAAGCCGGTACTGGGGAGCGTTGTGAAGAAAATGGTCGTGAAAAAAATATTCCTGAAATGGATGATAATAAAGCAGCAGAAAATGTGATAAAGAAGAAAATCGTTGTTTATAAGGATTTTCAGATCATAGAAAGCGAAAAGACCAAAGGGGAAATCTTTGTCTCCCCGGATATCGCAATCTGTGATGAATGTAAAAAAGAGATGTATGACCCGGAAGACCGGCGGTACCTGCATCCATTTATCAACTGTACCTGCTGCGGACCGAGACTTACAATCCTGGATGCTCTTCCATATGACAGGGAGAGGACCAGTATGAAAGAATTCCCGATGTGTCCGGAATGTGCAGAAGAATATGAAGACCCGGCTACCAGACGTTATGATGCACAGCCGGTCTGCTGTAATGCGTGCGGACCGGAAGTGTATCTGATCGGAAGAAAAGAACGCAGAAGAGAGGCAATCACAAAAGTCAGACAGACAATTAAGAACGGCGGAATCGTAGCAATTAAGGGAATCGGTGGATTCCATCTGTGCTGTGATGCGACGAATGAAGCGGCAGTAGGAAGACTTCGTACATTAAAGAAACGTCCGGCAAAACCATTTGCGGTGATGGCCAGAAACGCTGAAGTGGTGAAAAAAGAATGCCTGGTAAATGAAGAACAGGAAGCGGTTCTGGATGGACACCAGAAGCCGATTTTGTTACTGACAAAGAGAGAAAGAGTCAGGAGCGTGGAGAGAGAGACTGTAGAGAAAGGCAGGCAGAGGCTATGTGCCTCTGTTGCTCCGGGGAATCCGAAAGTTGGTGTAATGCTTCCTTATGCACCGGTTCAATTATTACTTTTTGACTACGACGATGGCATAGAGATGCCGGATTTTCTGGTGATGACAAGCGGCAATACATCGGGCGCACCAATCTGCAGGGATGATAAGGATGCGGTAGAAGAGCTGTCTCATCTGTGTGACCTGATTCTTTCACACGACAGGAAGATACGGATCCGGGCGGATGATTCGGTGATGGATTTTTATAAGGGAGAGCCTTACATGATCCGCCGTTCCAGAGGTTATGCGCCGCTTCCTTCGATGGTATCTATGCCATGGAAAGGCCAGGTGCTGGCAGTTGGCGGGGAGCTTAAGAATACATTCTGTATCGGGGTAGATGAAAGATTCTACTCGTCACCGTATGTCGGAGACCTTGAGGATCTGCGTACAGTGGAAGCATTAAAAGAAACGATCCACAGATTCCAGACACTTCTGGAAGTAGAACCGGAGGTCGCAGCATGCGATTTGCATCCAAAGTATAATTCCACAGTAGTAGCGGAAGAACTTGGGCTTCCGGTGATCAAGATCCAGCATCATTATGCACATATCCTGTCATGCATGGCAGAAAATGACTGGAAAGAACCAGTCATCGGTGTGGCATTTGACGGAACCGGATATGGAACAGATGGAACCATCTGGGGTGGTGAGATACTTTTTGCTGATTATGAGACATTTGAACGGGTGGGAAGTATACAGCCGTTTCTTCAGATTGGTGGAGACCTGTCTGCAAAAGAAGGCTGGCGAATTGCAGTACCGCTTATCTATCAGCAGATACGGGACAAAAGAAAGACGATGGAGATTGTAAGAAATCTGGACCTTTGCAGTGAGGCGGAATGCAAAGTATTACTTACGATGGCAGATAAGAAGTTAAATGCTGTGACATCAACCAGTGCAGGAAGATTATTCGATGCGGTCAGTGCAATTCTGGGAATCCGCAAGAAGTCAACATTTGAAGGAGAGGCATCGATGGCGCTTGAGTTCGCTGCAGAAGCTTATGAGGAAATGTACATTTGCGGCAGGGAAAGCATGGTAGAAAATAATGATGCAGATAGTATTCATATAGATAATAATGTAGTAAATGAGAGCACGTTGGCTGCAAGTGGAATGGATTGTCAGATATGGACGATGAATACCGGAGATCTGATAGCGTATCTGACAAAGAAAAAACTGGAAGATACAGATACAAAAGAGCTTGCTTACATTTTCCATAAAAAACTGGCAGAGCTTGTGACCGAAGGATGTAAACATACAAGAGAAAAAACAAAATGCAGCTGTGTGGCATTAAGCGGTGGTGTATTCCAGAACCGTCTGTTATTAAAATTAGTGGAAGAAGGACTGGAAAGAGAAGGATTCAAGGTATTAAGACATCACCTGATCCCACCAAACGACGGTGGAATTGCATTAGGTCAGGCAGCGTATGCGATGCAGTATATCAGGAGGAAATAAATATGTGTGTAGGATTATCAGCAAAGGTTGTACGTATCAGTGACGGTACAGCTGTTGTAGATGCAGGAGGAGCAAAAAGAGAGGTATCTTCAGAATTATTAGAAGATCTGGAACCGGGAGATTATGTCATGGTGCATGCGGGGATCGCGATTGCGAAGATCACAGATGAGGATGACAGTGAGACGGATCAGTTGATGGAGAAATTATTATAATGAGTGAACAAAAAAAGAAAACAGCAAGAGAAATCATAGAAGGCTACGACGGCCCTGCAGTGCGTATCATGGAAGTCTGCGGAACGCATACGCATGAAATCTTCCGTCTGGGAATCCGCAGATTACTGCCGCCACAGGTGGAACTGATATCCGGGCCTGGATGTCCGGTCTGTGTCACACCGGTCAGTTATATCGATGAGGCAGTATATCTTGCACTGGAAAAGCATGTGACAATCTGTACATTCGGTGATCTTGTGAGAGTCCCGGGAAGTAAAAAGAGTCTGGCAGATGCAAGATCCGAAGGTGGGAAAATACACATTGTATATTCACCGGCAGACGCAGAAAAATACGCAAAAGAACACCCGGAAGAAGAGGTGGTGTTCTTATCCGTCGGCTTTGAGACCACGACTCCGGCGGGCTGCCTGTCTGTACGGAAAGCAAAAGAAGACGGACTTGTCAATTATTCGATGCTGATTGCCAATAAGACAATGCCGCAGGCGTATGAAGCATTAAAGGGCAGTGCAGACATTTTCCTGTATCCGGGACATGTCAATGCGATTACAGGGACGAAGCTTTGCGAAGAACTGGTACAGGAAGGTGTAAGCGGAGTGGTTGCAGGATTCACGGCAAAAGAACTGTTGACAGCACTTGCGGTTGCACTGACACATTTTCAAAAGGGAGAACCATTCTTTGTGAACTGTTATCCGAGAGTGGTGACGGAAGAAGGAAGCAAAGAAGCGCAGAGACTGGTGCAGGAGCTGATGGAAGCCTGTGACAGTGAATGGAGAGGACTTGGAATCATCGGGAAATCTGGCCTTCAGTTACGTCCGGAATGGGAAATGTACGACGCAAGAAAAAAATACCAGATCCCGGTGATGGAAGGACGGGCTAATCCGGCATGCCGTTGCGGGGATGTATTGCAGGGAAAATGTAAACCATCTGACTGTAAAGTATTTGGAAAAGTCTGTACGCCGCAGCATCCGGTAGGAGCCTGTATGGTGTCGGGTGAAGGAGCCTGTTCGGCATATTATATGTACGGAAGAGACGAAGAAGTATAGGATAGAAAGTCAATGATTTTTCAGACACATTCTAAAGTATATGGTGAAAATAATGAAGCAGAAAATGAAATTATAAAAGGAAAAGTGGACAAAATGAGTGAACATGTGGATAAAGAAGAAAGAATGGCAAAGTTAATGGGGAAAACAGTGACGATGGCGCATGGAGCCGGCGGACGCCAGACGTCAGAGCTGATTGATATGATATTCAAAGCACATTTTGAAAATCCGGATCTGACAGCAGATGATGCGGCGGTTCTGACACCTCCGGCAGGAAAGATGGCGGTGTCAACGGATGGTTTTATCGTATCTCCGGCATTCTATCCGGGCGGAAATATCGGAAAGCTCTCCATCTGCGGTACAGTCAATGATCTGTCCTGCATGGGGGCAAAACCATTATATCTGACCTGTGCATTTGTAATCGAAGAGGGATTCCCGATGGAAAAACTGGAAGAGATTGCAGAGGCAATGGAACAGACTGCAAAAGAAGCGGGGGTCAGAATTGTATCAGGAGATACAAAAGTAGCAGGAAAAGGGCAGGTTGACGGCGTATTTATCACAACGACCGGAATCGGAGAAGTTACAGAAGGCGTAGAAGTAGCAGGAAATCTTGCAAAACCGGGGGATGCGGTTATCGTAACCGGCGATATCGGAAGACATGGATGTACGATTTTATTAGCAAGAGAAGATTTTGGAATCGAAGCAGATGTAACCAGTGACTGTGCGCCGCTCTGGGGCAATGTGAAGGCGGTCATGGATGCAACACACGACCTGCACGTGATCCGTGATGCGACAAGAGGCGGAGTCGGAACAGTACTGTATGAAATCGCCGGACAGAGCCAGGTCGGAATCCGTCTGGATGCATCGAAGATACCGGTAGCACCGGAAGTGCGTGGTGTGTGCGGTATGCTGGGGCTGGAGCCGTTATACCTTGCATGTGAGGGACGCCTGGTGATCATGGCACCAAAGGAACAGGCACAAAGAATCGTGGATGCATTAAAGAAATGCCCGTATTCGGAAGAAGCTGCTATTATCGGTGAAGTGACAGCGGAGCAGCCGGGCAAAGTTGTAATGCTTACAGAGATTGGAACGCAGGCACTCTTACCACAGCCGGGAGGAGAGCTGCTTCCAAGAATCTGCTAGAGCGTGTCTTAAAAATGCTTTCTGCAAGATATATGTCACAATTTGTGGGAGATTTTGTCTGAATGAGGGCGGCGTAGCGGGCTACGTCAACCGAATGAAGGCAAAATCTCCCACAAAGTGGGGCATATAGATTGCGGGAATGATTTTTCAGACACGCTCTAGAGTATGTCATATAGATTGTAGGAATGATTTTTTGAACATGTTCCAGACAGACGACAAGAGATAACTAGAGTGTGTCATACAGATTGTAGAAACATTTTCTCTGACACACTCTGGAAGGTGAGGAAGATATGGATACAAGAGTAGCAGTAATTTCAATTATTGTAGAGAATCCGGATGCGATCGAGACACTTAATCATCTGCTTCATGAGGCAGGGCAGTATATCATCGGACGGATGGGAATCCCATACAGAGAGAAAAAGATTAATATCATCAGTATCGCAATAGATGCACCGCAGGACGTGATCAGCACATTGTCCGGTAAGATCGGGCGCTTAAGCGGCGTGTCTACGAAGACCGCGTATTCGAATATCATTACGAAAGCAGGGGAGCAGCATGATTAAGATAGCAGTATATGGAAAAGGCGGAATCGGTAAATCTACAACCGTTTCCAATGTGGCAGCGGTTCTGGCTGGAAGAGGCCTTAAGGTTATGCAGATCGGCTGTGATCCGAAGGCTGATTCGACGGTGGCGTTAAGGCATGGAGAAGAGATGACGACAGTACTGGATCTTTACCGGGAGAAGAAGCAGGGACTGGAGCTTAAGGACATGGTAAGAACCGGTTATCAGGGTGTCATCTGCGTGGAAGCAGGCGGACCGACACCGGGACTTGGCTGTGCCGGAAGAGGAATTATCACAGCGCTTGAAAAGCTGAAAGAAACGGGTGCATATGAGGTGTATAAGCCCGATGTTGTGTTATACGATGTGCTTGGTGATGTGGTGTGTGGTGGTTTTTCGATGCCGATGCGGAAAGGTTACGCAGATAAAGTATTTATCATAACATCCGGGGAAAATATGGCGATCCATGCAGGGGCGAATATCGCAATGGCGGTAGAGAATTTTAAAAACCGCGGATATGCATCTCTTGGAGGTATTATTTTAAACCGTAGAAATGTAGCGAGAGAAGAAGAAAAGGTACAGGAACTGGCAGAAGATTTCCACACGCAGGTAATCGGAACGCTCTCGCGCAGCGATCTGGTAGCAGAAGCAGAGGAACAGGGAAAGACTCTGATGGAAAGCTTTCCGGAAAGTGAGATGGCTGAAGAGTACCGTAAGCTTGCAGATGCAATCATGGAAGTCTGCATGGAGGAAAAGTGATGTTAAAAAGAGTGGGAAAATCAGGACTTGAGTTTAACTCACCGGCACATGGCAACTGGAATATTGTACACACTGGCATGCTTCTCCCGGAAGCAAGACAGATCTATGTCTGTGCAGACAACTGTATGCGTGGAGTTGTCCTGACAGCAGCGGAGATGAATGCAGCAGACAGATTCTCCTTTGTGATCGTAGAAGAAGAGAACCTGTTAAATGGCAATCTTGAAGATGTCACAATCGAAGGTGTTACAGATGTGCTGCAAAAACTGGATGAAAGACCGAAGGCAGTGCTGTTATTTACCGTGTGTCTGCATCATTTTCTGGGATGCGATCTGGAACGTGTATATGAAGAACTGGAAGAGAGATTCCCGGATATTGTATTCATCCGGTGTTATATGGATCCGATTATGCAAAAGCACGGATTGACACCGGACCAGAAACTTAGAAAAGCAATCTATGATCCCCTTCCGGTTAAAGAGGCAGACCCGGATGTGGTGACACTTCTTGGCAGTGACTTTGCACTGGATGAGACAAGTGATATCAAGCGATTGTTAAGGATGAACGGAATGGAACTAAGAGAACTCCCGGAGTGCAGAACATGGAAAGACTACGAACGACTTTCTGACGGGAATATATTCATAGCATGCTATCCACCTGGAAAATACGGCATGGAGATGCAGGCAGAAAGGATTGGGAGAAAGGGGCTTTATCTTCCGGGAAACTTTGATTATGAAGAAATCGGGGAGCAGCTTAAGAAGCTGGGAGATATCATAGAAGATTCACAAAAGGGATTGTGGAACATAACGGAACAGAAAATGTTGGATATAGAGAAGGAAATCGCAACATGTGAGTCTGCGCTGTGTGAGGCGGGAAAGATAATTGGCGATATACCGGTCATGATCGATCACACATTTCACCCAAGACCACTTGGCCTTGCAAAATTACTGCTCACACATGGATTCCATGTGACCAGGATTTATCTGGACGCAGTCAGCCCGGAAGAAAAGGAAGTGGCAGAATGGCTGCAAAAAGAATATCCGGATCTTGCATATGAACCAACAATCCAGCCAGAGATGCGTATGCGTCCGAGAAATGAGGAAAATGTCCTTGCAATCGGCCAGAAAGCTGCGTGGTTCACCGGAAGCAGACATTTTGTTAATCTGGTACAGGGAGCAGGACTATATGGATATGACGGCATCCGGAGAACAGCAGAACTTATGATAGAAGCCTGGCAGGAAGAAAAAGATCCGGAAGATCTGATTATCCGGAAAGGATGGGGGTGCGAAAGCTGCATATGAGACAGAGTTATAAAATTATACCAATCTATACAGCAGATGTATCCGGAGTCTGTTCTGCGCTATACGAGCTTGGCGGAATGACTGTGATGCATGATCCGTCCGGATGTAATTCTACTTATAACACGCACGATGAGATCCGCTGGTACGATCAGGACAGCATGATCTTCATATCAGGACTTACCGAGATTGATGCGGTAATGGGGAATGATGAAAAATTGATCCAGGACATCGAAGAAGCAGCGCGGGAGTTAAAGCCAAAGTTTATTGCACTGGCAGGTTCGCCGATACCATTTATGAATGGTACGGATTTTCCTGCAATTGCGGAGATATTGGAACAGGATCTTGGAATCCCGTCATTTTCCGTGCCGACCAATGGGATGCACGATTATGTATATGGAGCAGGAATGGCGCTGGCGGAGATAGCGAAGAGAATACCGGATGAAAAAGAGAGCATAAAAGATTTGAAGCCCGGATGTCAGTATAACAAAGGGGACAATGAGGAGAAGACGCTACAGGAAAGAAAGGTAGAAAAAAGAAATATACAAAAAAGAAATATACAAAAAATAAAGGTACAAAAAAGTGTCAATCTTCTTGGTGTAACACCATTGGACTTTGGACCGCAGGAGCATGTAGAAGCGATGAAGAAGAACCTGGAAGACGTGGGATGGAAGGTTGTATCCGTCTGGGCAATGGGGAATACACTGGAAGATCTTAACCGGGCGCCGGAGGCAGAAGTTAACCTGGTCGTATCTTCGACAGGACTTCGTGCGGCAGAAGTATTAAAAGACCGGTTTGGAATTCCGTATGTGATCGGAACACCGATAAAAGGATTTATGGGGCGGCTGACGGAAGCGTTAGAGAAAAAGATCAAGGTGGCATATCTTGAGGAAGAACAGGAAACATATTATCATCATAGATTGAAAAGAACGTGCAGCAATGAAAAAGAAGTGGTACTGATCGGAGAACCTGTGACTATGGGATCCCTTGCGGCTGCGATAGAATCAAAGTATGACATAGCAGCAAAAGTCATCTGCCCGCTTCAGGAGACAGAAGGTCTGCTTGCACCATGGGATGAAAAGGTGCGTGGAGAAGAAGAGATGGAGATAGCTTTAAAGAATGCGGATATCATTGTGGCAGATCCATTATACCGTCCGGTCTGTCCGAAAGATACGAAATTCTATGAACTGCCACATATAGCATTCTCCGGCCGGATATATAAGAAGCACCTGCCGGTGCTGGCGGACATAGTCTAGAGCCTGTCTTAAAAATCATTCCTGCAATCTATATGCCTTGCTTTGCGGTATATAGATTGTAGAAAACATGTTTCAGACGCATTATAAGATATTTTTTGAAAATAGTTTATAGGTAAATATTTACAAAAATATGAGAAATGTAAACATATGTTCGAAAAGGCGTTGAGTGATATATGGTTTTGTGATACAATTTATAACATGTTAAAAATTTAGGAGGATTATCTCATGGGACATTTTTATTTTGCAAGACACGGACAGACCGTATGGAATGTAGAGAATAAGATCTGTGGTGCTACCGATATAGAACTGACAGAACTTGGCCATCAGCAGGCTGAAGAACTTGGAAAGGCAATTCTTGAACAGGGAATCAAGATTGATGAAATCATCTATTCACCACTGATCCGTGCAAAAGAGACAGCCAGACATGTATCTGAGATTACAGGAATCCCGATGAGGGAAGAGATGCGCCTGAAAGAACAGAACTTTGGAAAATACGAAGGAACACCAAGAAACGGAGAAGAATTCCAGAAAGCCAAGACGAATTTTGTAAATTCATATGAAGGCGGAGAATCGATGTTAAAATTATGCCACCGCATTTATAATCTTCTGGATGATATCAAAAAAGAATCCGATGAGAAGACATATCTTCTGGTAGCGCATAACGGAATCTCAAGAGCAATCCAGTCATATTTTTGTGACATGACGAATGAAGAATTTGCAAAATTCGGAATTAAAAACTGTGAGATCCGCAAATTTGAATTTTAATAAAATAAGGAATGTTTCTTCCGTTGCTAAAGAGTGTTTGAAAAACAGAATATAAACAATAAAAAATCCACCGTACTTAATAATTTTTTAAATACGATGGATTTTTATGATATCTCATCCAATGGACTATACCTCTTTCTTTCTTCGATTTCTTTTTTTCATTTGATAATGAATGTTGATTTTACGTTCCTGGTGGTTTGTCCTCCTTATTCTTTATTAGACTCTTTTCAGTTTAGCTTGTCCTCTGCATTGGACTGTACCTCTTTCTTTAGATTTTAATGAAAGTTTTAACTGATTGGTGGTCCGTCCTCCTTTTCTTTTGTTGATATTATAATATCGCACGAAAGGCAAAATGTCAATAGGTTTTCTGAAAAAAATATATAAAAATATAAATTGTCAAACAATTCTGAAAAGATAAATCCCATCGATGAATTCTTTGATAAAAGGTAATGCGGAACCAATCCCAACTGTATCCCCCAGACATTTTCCCTGAATGATATAGGAAGTATCGTCATCAAAGGTGGAACGTTCCGATACATATTTTTTAATCAATGTCAGATCTTCCTTTGTAAAGTAAGGCGTTACATGACCGCCAAGAATTACCGTATGTTCGAGAACCATATGCAGGTTGTTGATCAGAATGGCAAGGTGTCGCAGGTATTCATCCCATTTTGAGACACAGACGGGATCGCCTTCGGCTTTGTGAGAGAAAAAGTCATCCAGATTATCATAATATGTAAGGAGTGAATTGGCAGAACAATAACACTCTGCACAGCCCTTATGTCCACAATAGCAGTCAATTCCATCCGGAACCAGAGTCAGATGTTCAAAGGTGCCACTTTTTCCGGTGCGTCCGGTGAGAAGCTGGCCGTCAACGATAATGGCACCTCCCAGATGATAGCTAAGGGAGATATAAGTAGCATCTTTGATATCCGGATTTTCCCACAATTCACTATTGCAGGCGCATTCAGCATCATGGATGAATCTACATGGAACGGAGAATGCATCGGCAAATGTCCGGATTGAAAAACCGGTACAGTTAAGAATCTTGCCATAGGTAAATTCGGAACCATCCGGAGAGATGAGTCCCTGCACACCAAGACCGATTCCAAGAATGGTCTCTTCTTTATAATGATTCATTTTCAAAAAGGATTGAACCGCGTCTTTTAATTTTGAAAGATAATGACCGGTTGGCTCAAATGCGATAGAAAGCGTTTCTTTGGCAATAATCTTCCCATACAGGTTCACTGCGAGGATGTTAGCTTTATCCGGAAGCAGTTCAATTCCTATTGCGATATGTGCATCGGAGATGACCTGATATGCAGTTGCGCGGCGGCCGACAGAAGAGGATAGACGGCCACATTTTTCAATCAGCTGTAATCCCTCCAGTGTTGTCAGATGCTGCGAGACGGTAGGGAGACTTACCGAAAGTGCAGTTGCGATCTCCTGCTTGGAACAGGATGGATTCTGATATATATAATGATAGACATCTGACAAATTCTTTTTCTTTATATCTGTTAATGAAAATTGTTCCATAAAATCACCCGTTTTTCTGAAATATAATATAGGCATTTTTATATACCTGGGAGTTTAATAGCAGCGGCGTCTTCCATATAGAATGGCGTATCACCCCATTTGATTCCGAGAGTATATATTTTATAAAATTTTCTGCCTATATTTTATAAAATCGTTTAATAAAATTATTATACAAGTTATTTGCCCAGATGAAAAGTAGATTAGTACTGGAAAAAGTATACAAAAATAAAGAGGCAATCTTGTATGGTTTTACGACTTGTAATTTTGTCCCAAAGAAGCTATTATGTAAATGCATTAAATAAAACGATTTTATAAAATTAAAACATAAAATTATTTCTAACCAAAATACAAAAAAGAAAGTGAGGAAACAAAAATGGGAATCATTGAAAAAATGAGACTGGATGGAAAAAAAGGTTTCGTAACTGGTGCAGCAAGAGGAATTGGTAAATGCACAGCTACAGCATTTGCAGAGGCAGGAGCTGACGTAGCAATCGTAGACCTTGACATCGAAGAAGCAAAGAAGACAGCAAAAGAACTTGCTGAAAAGACAGGAAGAAAGGTTATCGCAATCCAGACAGACTGTACAAACAAAGAGCAGGTTGACGCAATGGTAAAACAGGTTGTTGAAGAACTTGGCGGACTGGACTTCTGCCACAACAACGCAGGAATCTGTATCAATGCTCCAGCAGAAGAGATGACATACGAGCAGTGGTTAAAAGTTATGAATATTAACCTGAACGGAATCTTCTTAACAGATATCGCAGCAGGAAAATATATGTTAGAGAATGGTGGTGGATCCATCATCAACACAGCTTCCATGTCAGCACATATCGTAAACGTACCACAGCCACAGTGTGCATACAATGCATCAAAAGCAGGTGTTATCCAGCTTACAAAATCACTTGCCATCGAATGGGCAAAACGTGGCGTACGTGTTAACAGCATCAGCCCAGGATACATCGGAACAGAATTAACACTGAACTCTCCAACACTGATTCCACTCATTGAGAAATGGAATGAGATGGCACCAATGGGAAGAATGGGTAAACCAGAAGAACTGGAAGCTATCTGCGTATACCTTGCAGGAGACGCAAGCTCATTTACAACAGGATCTGATATCGTAGTTGACGGAGCATTTACATGCTTCTAAGTTACGGAGTGTCTGAGGAAAACTGCGGATAGCAGGGAACACAGGAGAAAGATCTGAAAAAAGAGGTCACAGGCAGTGGGAATAACTGTCTGAATATATGGAAAATGCATAGGGAAGTTTGTCTTTTGGCAGGCTTCCTTATATTAAACCAAAAATTGGATGATTTTGTCAGAAAGGAATGCTTTTATGGGTGCAAAAGAATTAATTATCGAAGGTAAAACAGCGCTTGGAATCGAGCTTGGCTCAACAAGAATCAAAGGGGTACTGATCGACTATCAGGGAAATGTACTTGCAGTCGGAATACATGACTGGGAGAACTCATTTATAGATAATATCTGGACATACAGTCTGGAAGAGATCCATGCAGGTGTGCGTGATTGCTATAGTTCCCTTAGAAAAGTAGTAGAAGATACATATGGGGTTACACTTAAGAAGATTGGTTCGATTGGAGTCAGTGCTATGATGCATGGATACATGGCACTCGATAAAGATGGAAAACAGATCGCACCATTCCAGACATGGAGAAATACGAATACACAGCAGGCAGCAGACGAACTGACAGAGTTATTCAACTTTAATATTCCGCTCCGTTGGACGGTTGCACATCTGTATCAGAGAATTCTGGACGGAGAAAAGCATGTAGAGAATCTGGATTATGTATCAACACTGAGTGGATATATTCACTGGAAGCTGACAGGAGAAAGAGTGATCGGTGTCGGTGATGCAGCAGGTATGTTCCCGATTGATTCGGATACGATTGATTACGATGCAGGCATGAAAGAAAAATTCGATAACCTGATCAAACCATATGGCTACAGCTGGAAGTTAGAAGATATTTTTCCGAAGGTACTGGCAGCAGGTGAGAATGCAGGCTATCTGACAGAAGAAGGAGCAGCGTTCTTAGATGAGACCGGCAATCTGGAGGCAGGTATCATGATGTGTCCGCCGGAAGGAGATGCCGGAACCGGAATGACAGCTACGAATTCGGTAGCACCAAGAACAGGTAATGTATCAGCAGGAACCAGTACATTTGCCATGATCGTTCTGGAAAAACAGCTTAGCAAAGTATACCGTGAGATCGATATGGTTACTACGCCAACAGGATTCCCTTGTGCAATGTCTCATGCAAATAATGGTACATCCGACCTGAATGCATGGATTGGAATCTTCGGTGAGTTTGCAAAACTGATGGGAATGGATGCAAGTACGGGAGACCTGTTCCAGAAATTATATACCAAATCCTTAGAAGGAGATCCGGACTGCGGAGGACTTCTGGCATATGGATATTATTCAGGAGAGAATATTACCATGCTGAATGAAGGCCGGTTAGCATTCCTTAGAACTGCAGAGAGCAAATTCAACCTTGCAAACTTCATGAAGGTAAATCTGTATACTTCACTTGGAGCAGTTAAGATGGGACTGGATATCCTGATGGATGACGAAAAAGTAAAAGTAGAAAAGATCATGGGGCATGGCGGATTCTTCAAGACCAAAGGTGTCGGACAGAGATATCTGGCAGCAGCTGTAGGAGCACCGGTTACGGTTATGGATACAGCAAGCGAAGGCGGCGCATGGGGAATCGCACTTCTGGCTGCATATCTGGCAGATAAAAAAGACGGAGAAAAGCTGGAAGACTTCCTGGATAACAGAAT
>NZ_CAKRAH010000020.1 GCF_934294775.1 uncultured Dorea sp. | reverse complement strand
GGAAATAAAGGATATGACTGTGCATTGTCCGCAATTGAGATGGTAAATCTGATGAAGCAGCTTTAATCAGGTGCAGCCGATGGGGAAAACAATCATTTTTGATTATGATGGAGCAGATTATTTTGTGAAATCTGTAGAAGAGATAACCGGAATCATATAATGTGAAAAAATGCACAAAAATAGAATTCTATTTTTGTAAATTATGTTTAATTCCACTCTTGCACTTTACAAGAAAAAAGTGTAAAACATTAAGTAAGCTAAAAAAAGTAAATAAGAAATGCAATGAAAGGGACACGTCACAAATCAAATCCGGATTTTCAGAGAGCCGCCGGATGGTGCGAAGCGGCAGAAGGTAGTTTGTGATATCACCCGGGAGCATCTCGCTGAAATATGTGTAGAAAGTGTATGGATTCATATCAGAAAAATATAAAGTAAGCAGAGACGTCATCTTCACGTTACAGAAGAGACTGTTTAATTATGACAGTAATGAGTGGTTGTAGGTAGTGATAGCTGCAGTAATACAAAGTGGTACCACGGAAGAATATTCCGCCTTTGTTATCTGAAAAGATAGCGAAGGCGTTTTTTTATATATTTTTTAACGCTAAATGCTAAAGAGAAAGAAGAGGATAGTTTATGAGTGGAATATTAATGATGATAATCGCCATCGTTGTTCTCGGAGGAGCATATCTCCTGTATGGTCGTTATCTACAGAACAAATGGGGCATTGACCCAAATGCCAAAACTCCGGCATACGAGATGGAAGACGGGGTTGACTATGTACCGGCCGATACGAACGTCGTATTCGGTCACCAGTTTGCATCGATCGCAGGTGCCGGCCCGATCAACGGACCAATCCAGGCAGCAATCTTCGGATGGCTTCCGGTGCTTTTATGGATCTTAATCGGTGGTGTATTCTTTGGAGCGGTTCAGGATTTCGCATCTATGTATGCATCTGTAAAGAATAAAGGACGTACAATCGGATATATCATCGAAGAATATATCGGAAAATTAGGTAAGAAATTATTCCTGTTATTCTGCTGGCTGTTCTGCATCCTTGTAGTTGCAGCATTCGCAGACGTTGTAGCCGGAACATTTAACGGATTCTCTGTAAGTGAAGCCGGAAAAGTAACAAAAATTGCAGCTAACGGTGCAGTCGCAACTACTTCTATGATATTTATCTTAGAAGCAGTCGGACTTGGAATGTTTTTGAAATACACAAAATTCAACAAGTGGATTAATACAGCAGTTGCAATCGTATTATTGGTAGCAGCAATCGCACTGGGACTTCATTTCCCAATGTATGTAGGACTGGATGCATGGCATCTCATCATCTTCGTTTACATCCTGATTGCCAGTGTTGCTCCTGTATGGGCACTTCTTCAGCCTCGAGACTATCTGAATAGTTACCTTCTGATTTTTATGATCGTTGGTGCGATTGTTGGTGTATTTGTAGCAAATCCATCTTGTAACCTTCAGGCATTCACAAGCTTTAACGTAGATGGACAGTATATGTTCCCGATCTTATTTGTAACAATCGCTTGTGGTGCGGTTTCCGGTTTCCATTCACTGGTATCTTCCGGTACAGCATCCAAACAGATTAAGAATGAGAAGAACATGCTTCCTGTATCATTCGGAGCAATGTTAATGGAAAGTATGCTTGCAGTTATCGCACTGATCGCAGTTGCATCTTTTGCCAAAGGTGAAGCAGCAGCACAGGGACTGACAACACAGCCTCAGATTTTCGCCGGAGCGATTGCGAACTTCCTGTCAGTCATCGGACTGCCACACTCACTTGTATTTACGCTGATCAATCTGGCAGTATCCGCATTTGCACTGACTTCTCTGGATTCCGTAGCCAGAGTAGGCCGTCTGTCATTCCAGGAATTCTTCCTCGATGATGATGTAGATCAGGATAACATGAGTCCATTCTTAAAAATAGTAACGAATAAATATTTTGCAACGGTCATTACACTGGTACTTGCATATTTCCTGACAAAAGTCGGTTATGCAGAGATCTGGCCATTATTCGGTTCAGCCAACCAGCTGTTATCCGTACTGGCACTGGTAGCTTGTGCGGTATTCCTTAAGAAGACGAAACGCCAGGGATTCATGCTCTGGGGACCAATGGTATTCATGATGGCTGTTACATTTACAGCACTTGGTATGACGATCGTGAAACTGACAAAAGCATTCCTGACAACAGGGCTGGATCTTGGAAATACATTACAGCTGATTTTTGCCGTATTGCTTCTGATCCTTGGTGTGCTGGTTGCAATCCAGGGTGTAAAGAAACTTCTTGAAAAAACAGATGATAAGAAAGCAACAGCTTAATCATTATTTTATTCGTAATAAGAACATATAAGAGAAACTGTGGTAATAGCGAGAAGGTTATTATCGCAGTTTTTTTATTATTTGATCTTCTTTATATAAATATGAGTATAAACAGGACTTTGCCGGATTGGGAAAAATATATAAAAAAATAAATGATAACATAAAAATATTGATAATTAATCCAAAAATATTCTATGTCAAAAAAATAGTGTTGTAATTATAATGAGATTAGTCAATAAGTTAGACGTGATTAAAAACAAAACGCACAAAACAGGAGGAAAGAAAATGAAAAAGAAAAAAGTATTTGCACTCATGATGGCAGCAACACTTGCATTATCACTGGCAGGCTGTGGAGGATCTTCATCAGGGGATTCAAAATCATCAGGATCTTCAGACAGCAGCTCTGTAGCCAATAAGGACAAACCGCTTTGCTGGTTTAACCGTCAGCCTTCGAATAGTTCAACAGGGGAATTGGACAAAGAAGCGTTGAATTTCAATGACGATACTTATTATGTAGGATTTGATGCTAATCAGGGAGCAGAACTTCAGGGAGAGATGGTTGTTGATTATATCAAAGCAAATGCTGATAAGATTGACAGAAATGGTGACGGAGTTATCGGATACGTACTTGCAATCGGTGATATCGGACATAATGATTCTATCGCACGTACACGTGGTGTTCGTTCGGCACTTGGAACAGGAGTTAAAGATGGTGACGAAGTTGCTTCCGAACCGGCAGGAACAAACGTAGACGGAAAAGCAAAAGTTGTTCAGGATGCTAAGATTGATGTAGACGGAAAAGAATTTACAGTCCGTGAGCTTGCTTCTCAGGAAATGAAGAACTCAGCAGGAGCAACATGGGATGCGGCTACAGCAGGTAACGCAATCGGAACATGGGAAGCTTCTTTCGGAGATAAGATTGATATTGTTGTTTCTAACAATGACGGTATGGGAATGTCAATGTTTAATGCATGGGCAAAAGATAACAAAGTTCCTACATTCGGATATGATGCAAACAGTGACGCTGTTGCAGCAATCGCTGAAGGATACGGCGGAACAATCTCGCAGCATGCAGATGTTCAGGCTTATCTGACATTAAGAGTACTCCGTAACGCACTTGACGGAGCAGACGTTGATACAGGTATTGGTACAGCAGATGATGCCGGTAACTGCCTGACAGAAGGTGAAGATTACAGATACAGCGAAGAAGACAGATCTTACTACGCATTAAATGTTGCAGTAACAGCTGATAATTACAAAGACTTTACAGATTCAACAAAGGTTTATGACAAAGTGTCAAAACAGCTTGATTCAAGCAAGAGTCCATCTAAGAAAGTATGGCTTGATATTTACAATGCATCAGACAACTTCCTGAGCTCAACATACCAGCCACTTCTTGAGAACTATGATGATCTCCTTAACCTGAAGGTTGATTACATCGGTGGAGATGGACAGACAGAGTCAAACATCACAAACCGTCTCGGAAATCCAAACGAATATGATGCATTTGCAATTAACATGGTTAAGACAGACAATGCATCAGCATACACATCACTTCTCTCCAAATAAGAGACTGGTTAAATGGTAAATGAATGAAACGCAGAGGGGTGTCAGAGATGATACCCTTCTTTCATCAAGAAAAGGAAGCAGAGTTATGACAGTAGATAAGAATAAATACATCTTATCGATCAATGGCATGAGCAAGTCATTCGGTAGAAACAAAGTTCTGAAACATATAAGCCTGAATGTCAAACCTGGGACCATTATGGGACTTATGGGTGAAAACGGTGCCGGAAAATCGACAATGATGAAATGTCTCTTTGGTACTTATCAGAAAGATGAGGGGACAATTATATTAGACGGCAGAGAAGTAAATTTCTCGGGACCAAAAGATGCACTGGAAAACGGGGTAGCGATGGTACACCAGGAATTGAACCAATGTCTTGAAAGAAGCGTTGTAGATAATATGTTTCTTGGACGATATCCAAAGAATTCTTTTGGAATTGTCGATGAAGGAAGAATGAAAAAGGAAACTGCAAATCTCTTCAGACAGCTTGGAATCACAGCAAATCTGACGCAGCCAATGAAAAAAATGTCTGTGTCCCAGCGGCAGATGTGTGAGATTGCAAAAGCTATTTCCTATCATTCCAAAGTAATTGTACTGGATGAACCAACCTCATCCCTGACAGCACCGGAAGTTGAGAAACTTTTCAAGATGATGCGTCAGTTGAAGGCACAGGGAATTTCGCTGATTTATATATCACATAAGATGGATGAGATTTTCAATATATGTGATGAGATATCTGTGCTCAGAGATGGTAGTCTGGTTATGACAAAAGAGTGTAAAGATACCGATATGAATGAACTGATATCGGCAATGGTTGGGCGTTCGCTGGATAACAGATTTCCACCTGTTGACAATGAGCCCGGAGAGAAGATTCTCTCTGTACAGAATCTTTCGTCAAAATATGCACCAAAGATTCAAAATGTATCCTTTGATATCAGAAAAGGAGAAATATTTGGATTTTACGGTCTGGTTGGTGCCGGACGTACGGAACTTTTAGAAACAATCTTCGGAATCCGCACAAGAGCAGAAGGAAATGTAATATACGATGGAAAGATCATGAACTTTTCATCGCCGAGAGATGCAATGGATCATGGATTTGCCCTGATCACAGAAGAAAGAAAAGCCAATGGTCTGTTCTTAAAAGGTGATATTACATTTAATACGACCATTGCTAACATGAATCATTATAAGAACGGTGCAGTGCTGTCGCATGACAGAATGGTACGTGCAACTGCGGAAGAGATTAAAATCATGCATACAAAGTGTATGGGGCCGGATGATATGATCACAAGTCTTTCCGGAGGAAACCAGCAGAAGGTAATCTTCGGAAAATGGCTGGAGCGTTCACCGAGTGTATTCATGATGGATGATCCGACGCGAGGAATTGATGTTGGTGCGAAATATGAGATTTATGAACTGATCATCAATATGGCAAAACAGGGGAAAACAATTATTGTTGTATCTTCTGAGATGCCGGAGATTCTTGGTATTACGAACCGTATCGGTGTTATGTCAAACGGACGACTGGCCGGAATCGTAAATACAAAAGAGACGAATCAGGAAGAACTATTGAGACTCAGTGCAAAATATCTGTAACAGAGAGGGGTATGGAAGATGGCAGAAAAAAGCATTATCATTTCGGCTGAAGAAGAAGCAACACTTTTGAAACCGATTGACGAATATGTTGGGAAAATACAGGAGCAGATCGATGCACTGCGTGTGGAGGGATCTGACAAAGTCAACAGTTTAAAGAATCAGATTGCAATAGCAAAAGAGAATAAGAACTTAACAAAAGAAGAACAGAATAAGATTATCGGGGAATGTAAAAAGAATCTGGAGAAGGCAAAAGCAACAGAAAATGCAAATAAACAGCAGATTGCAAAACTGATCGCAGATGCCGAAGGTTTTCTTTCCAAACATTACAACAGTGAGTATTATAACCTTGTTGCAAAGAGCTGCGAAGCAGAGAAAAAAGCGGAAAACAGTAATTTTGAAAAAATAAAAGCAGATTTGCAGGAAGAACATAAGAAGGCAGTCAGCAGACTGAAAGATGCAGAAGAGATCAAAGCTGAAAAATACACGTATAAGAATAAATTATATGATGCGCAGATGACACATGAGTCCAGGATCCAGGAGATCAAGGATAGAAAACATGATGCATACATGCATAAGTTCCACCTGATCGATTTGCTCAGAATGTCAAAATATACATTTGCACAGAAGCAGGCACAGAATTTTGAAAATTACAAGTATACATTTAATATGACACAGTTCCTGTATAAGAATGGTCTGTATATTGTAATTATCATGATCTTTATCGCATTGTGTATTATTACACCAATCGTGAAAAATACACAGCTTTTTACAACCACAAACATCCTTAACATTCTGCAGCAGGCTTCGCCGCGAATGTTCCTTGCACTTGGAGTTGCCGGTCTGATCCTTTTGACAGGTACAGACCTTTCTGTAGGACGTATGGTTGGTATGGGTATGGTTACAGCAACCATTATCATGCATAACGGAATTAACACAGGTACTGTGTTTGGTCATGTTTTTGATTTTTCGGGTATGGCACCGGCATCAAGAGCTATATTAGCCTTATGCGTGTGTATACTTTTTACAACTGTATTTGCAATGACAGCCGGATTTTTCATGGCAAGATTCAAGATGCATCCATTTATTTCAACGATGGCAAATATGTTGATCATCTTTGGTCTTGTTACATATGCTACAAAAGGTGTTTCTTTTGGTGCGATCGATCCGACGATCCCAAATATTTTTATTCCACAGGCAGGACGTTTCCCGATGATTATTTTATGGGCAGTAGTTGCGATTGCTGTTGTATGGTTTATCTGGAATAAGACAACATTTGGAAAAAATTTATATGCAGTTGGTGGAAATCCAGAGGCGGCAGCTGTATCAGGAATCTCGGTATTTAAAGTAACGATGGGAGCATTTATCCTTGCAGGTATCCTTTATGGATTCGGTTCATGGCTGGAGTGTGTACGAATGGTTGGATCCGGTAGTGCCGCTTACGGACAGGGATGGGATATGGACGCTATTGCAGCCTGCGTAGTTGGTGGAGTATCCTTTACCGGTGGTATTGGTAAGATATCGGGAGTTGTGACAGGTGTACTGATCTTTACATCATTGACCTATTCCCTGACAGTTCTTGGTATTGATACAAACCTTCAGTTTATTTTTGAAGGTATCATTATTCTGGCAGCAGTAACACTTGACTGTCTGAAATATGTACAGAAGAAATAATAAATAAAAGACTGTTTATACAGGTTTATACAAAAAGAAGTAGACCGTCCTGCTCATCGGAAAGATGAAAAGGGCGGTTTTTTTCACAATGATGCGTTCAAAAGAAATTTTGAAAGCAGATTTTGTATTTAGATATGCTATGAAAGACGTAAATTTGTTATACTGGAATAAACGTATAGCGGCAATGAAAAGAGGAAAAAGATGGAACGATATAAAGTGATTCTCGTAGATGATGAAGCAGAAGTCATCGATATGATAGAGAAAAAAATTCATTGGAATGATCTGGGGTTTGAGGTGGCAGGAAGTGCGACAAATGGGGTAAAAGCACTGGAATTGGTAGAAAAACTCCAGCCGGATGTGGTGCTGACGGATATTAAGATGCCTTATATGGACGGGCTAGAGTTATCCAGAAGGCTGAATCGGGAATATCCGAATATTTATATCATGCTCTGTACAGGATTTGATGAGTTTGAATATGCGAAAGAAGCAGTGCATCTGGAAATCAAGGAATATATGCTCAAACCGGTCAATGCAACAGAATTGTCGGAAAGCCTGACCAATCTGAAACATACGCTGGACAGGGAAAGAGAAGAAAAATTAAATGTAAAAAAATTAAATGATTATTTTCAGGAAGTACTTCCGAAATTACAGTCCAATTTTTTTATTTCATTAATTGAAGGAAGAGTAGAAAAACAGGATTATGAAAGATTTTTACAGGCGTATCAGGTAGATATGGAAGGACCTCTCTTTGGTTGTGTAATCTTCCATACATCGGAGAATCATGTGCCCGAAGGCATGAACCCACTGCTTTTATCCATGTCGGTAGAAAGAGAGATCAAGCAGAGACTGATGGATCAGTGGAACTGTCAGGAATTTATATATATGGGAAATACACTGCTGATTCTGGAATTGGATGCAGAAGATAAGATTACCCAGATAACAGATGCCTGTGACAGATTCTGCCGGTGGGCGTACCGCATCATGGGTGCAGTTGTTACAGCGGGAATCGGAACCGTGTGTGACAGCCTGTATGAGATCAGTCTTTCCTATGAACGGGCAAGAGAAGCGGTTTCTTACAGGGTTTTATACGGAACAAAACGGGCAATTAATATTGGAGAGATTGTTCCGAAGGAACAGATCAAACCGGTTCAGTCAGAAGAGTCAAGGATGCAGACGCTATTTCGTGCAATTCGTATAGGAGATTCAGCAGAGATAGAACGGGCAGCACGTGAAGAGATGGAAAAGCTTCATAAAAATACAGAAACCATGAGTCAGTATAATCTTGCCACAATGGAGATCGTCAGTGGATTTTTTAAGTTCTGTACAGATAATTCGCTGGATTTCAATAAAATATCCGGTAATATGCAGAATATTTACGAAAAAGTATCGCAGATGGATGAGAGTTCACTGACAGCGTGGATTGGGCAGATGTCGGAAACGATCAGTGAAAAGCTGAAATGTGCAAGAAACAGTTCTGCCAGACGGCTCATTGTGGAAGCACAGAACATTGTGAAAGAAAGATATATGGAAGCGGATATATCATTGGACGAGGTATGTGCGGTTCTAGGTGTATCGAATTCTTATTTTTCTTCTGTATTTAAAAAAGAAGCGGGAAAATCGTTTATCTCTTATTTGACAGATTACAGAATGGATATTGCAGCAGAAATGATATTGAATACAGATGAGAAAAGTTATACCATAGCAGAAAAAGTAGGGTATCTCGATGCCAATTACTTTAGTTATGTATTTAAAAAGAAGTTCGGAGTTTCTCCTTCGAAATATAGAGCATCTGTAAAGTAGAACAGTAATCCGTATGAAGGGAACAGGAAAAAGCGTGAAAAAAGGAAAAAGAGATTCGGATTTAAAAGAAAATGTTGTATTTAATATACAGTCGATCATCATGTCTGTTCTTATGGCGATTACACTGGTCACGATTGTAACTATGGGATTCCTTTTGTATCAAAGATTTAAGCTTGCGATCGATAAGATGGCAGTATCAAATACAGAGGCGACGGTGGAAAGCACGGTAGACAGGGTGAATTCGGATCTGTTGGATATCCGGCAGATTTTTGATGCAGCGAATTATAATATCGTTCAGGAATTTGATATATCCAGCGAAAAATTTGCTGAACAGTTCAGCTTATTATATGAGGTGAATTCAGATAAAATCGAGAGTCTGGCATTATATGGGAATGAAGGCCGGTTGATTGCTTCGGAACCGGTTGCTGTTGAAAAAGAAAATATAGATGTAAAAGGACAGGACTGGTATAAGAATGCCGAGAGTGCAATTGAAAATGTACATTTTTCCGTTCCGCATATTCAGAATTTGTATGAAGATGGTCTGTACCGTTATCATTGGGTTGTTTCACTGAGTCGTTATGTGGATATAAACGATGGGGAAATTCCGGAAAGCGGCGTCCTTCTTGTAGATATGAAATATTCGGTGATTGAAGATGTCTTAAAGCAGATTAATGATTCTTCGGAAGGAATCTATTATTATATGATCAGTAGTGACGGACAGATGATCTATCATCCGAGAAAAACAGAGATGGCCAGAGGACTGTTTGAAGAGAATAGTCTGAAGGCTTCCGGGTATGAGGAGGGCACTTATGAGATCACAACAGATGGACACAAGGAAAGTGTAGTGGTTGGCAACATTGCCTATACAGGATGGAAACTGATCGGAGTTGTACCGGAGAGCGTGCAGACTGCAAGAATTAACAATTTCAGATATTATATCTTTACAACAATCATGGTTCTTATGATGATGCTTCTGGAAGGAAACCGGCTGATTTCCAGAAAAATATCCAAACCGATCCGAAAACTGGATGAATCAGTTAAAACATATGAAGCAGGAGGAAAACCGGATATTTACATAGGAGGCTCTTCGGAAATACGACATCTGGGTTATTCCGTTCAAAGATCATATGAACGGATTGAGACGCTTATGGAGGAAATTATCCGTCAGCAGAATGAACGGAGAAAAAGTGAACTGGATGCATTACAAAGTCAGATCAATCCGCATTTTCTGTATAATACACTGGAATCGATTACCTGGATGGTCGAAGCACAGAAAAATGAAGAAGCAGTTATTATGATCTCCGAACTGGCAAAGCTTTTAAGAGTCAGTTTATCCCGCGGAAAGACGATCATTCCGGTTAAAGATGAACTGCAGCACAGCAGAAGCTATATGAATATTCAGCTTGTGCGTTATAAAGAACGTTTTCAAATGGAGTTTCAGACAGATAAAGAAATAGAAGATTATTGTATTGTAAAATTAGTTATTCAGCCGATTCTCGAAAATGCAATTTATTACGGAGTGGGAAATATGGATGAGGATGACGAAGGAAAAATCACGGTCCGGGGAGAAAAAAAAGAAGATGATATTTACATTACAATAGAAGATAATGGAATGGGAATGCGGAAGGAAGTCCTGGAAAATATCCTGAAAGATAACAATAAAGTTCCAAAACATGGTTCGGGTGTTGGCGTGATCAATGTGCATTCCAGAATTCAGCTGATGTTTGGCGAGCAATATGGTCTGGAGATATATAGTGAACCGGATGAGGGGACCAGGGTTGTTATCCATATACCGGCAATTCCATATACAAAGGAAAATGCGGAACAATTGGAGATGCAGAAATACATACAGGGGAGGGATGTAGATGAAAAAGAATAAAATTACATTCCTGATACTGGAGTGTATTTTCCTGATACTGACATTATTTTTTGCCTGGAAGATTTTTGACCGGGATGTACCGGAAAAACGAGTGGCGGTGATCTTACCGGAATCAGGAGATAACCGGTGGAATTCGTTGATTAAAGGGATGAAGCAGTCGGCGAAAATAAACAATCTTCATATGATTATCTGTAATACAGATGAAATTGAAAATGCAGAGATGGAAAAAGAAATTATAAAAGAGCAGAAGCACAACAATATAGATGCATTTATCATATGTCCGGCACCGGGAAGTGATACGAAAGACATGTTAAAAAAACAGTGTGCCAAGACGCCCTATATACTGATCATGGAGGATGTATATTCCAAAGAAGGCGGGAATTCCGGTAATCCGGTAATCGGACCGGATTATTATAAGATAGGTTCTGAACTTGGAAAGCAGCTGGGAAAGAAGCGGCAGAAAATCGGAGTTGTCGCAAACTGGAAAGAATCAGAGACAGATCAGGATGCGATCCGGGGATTAAAGGATTCACTGAAAGATACAAAAAGTCAGATCGACTGGTATTGTTACCGGAAAAAAGATCAGAATATCTATGAAAAAGTGAGTAAAAAAGACAAAGTAGACGCGATAGTGGTTCTGGATCCACATGCATTGGAAGAACTAGGTGAGCAGTCAGATGAAGATTCATATCAGGGAGCGGACATATATGGCATTGGGAGCAGTGTAAAAGCGGTAGTGTTATTGGATAACGGGAATATACAGGGAATGGTGGTTCCGGATGCCTATGAGATCGGATATAAAAGTGTCGGGGAAATGGCACAAAGGCTGGAACACAGATTTTACAGGCTAAAAGGCCATAAAACAGAGATAAAGGTGTTTGACAGAGATGAATTTTCATTAAATGATAATTTGGAAAGGTTCTTATATTCTTATGAGTAAAAAAGACAGAAAAAAAAGAAGTATGACAGCAGTTATCCTGCTGATTGCTTTTCTGATTACCGGATGTGAAGACAAGAGTGTAAAGACAGATCCTATCATCCGGATAGGAGTTGTAACCTATACGCAGGATGATCCATTTATCAATGCTATGACAGATCAGTTAAAAGAGAATCTGAAAAAAATGGAAACAGATCATATGAAGATCATCACAACAGTAAAAAATGGCGATGATAATCAGCAGGATCAAAATGAGATTGTTGAGGAGATGATTGACGCCGGCTGTGATGTGTTGTGTGTGAATCTGGTTGACAGAACGGCACCATCCCGTATTATCAGGATGGCAAAACAAGAAGATATCCCGGTCCTCTTTTTTAACAGAGAGCCGGTCAGGGAGGATCTGATGCAATGGGAGAAGCTGTATTATATAGGATGTGACGCGGAGCAGTCCGGGATCATGCAGGGAGAAATTGTGGCGGATTATATTAAAAATCATCCGGAAGTTGATAAGAATCAGGATGGGAAAATTCAGTATATACTTCTGGAAGGAGAGGCCGGACATCAGGATGCCATCAGCAGAACAGACTATTCGGTTAAGACCTTGCTTGAACAGGGGATTAATCTTGAAAAATTGAGTTATCAGTTTGCAGACTGGAACCGTGGACAGGCTGAAAACAGGATGAGTCGTCTTATTGAACAATATGGAGAGAAAATAGAACTGGTTATTTCCAATAATGATGAGATGGCACTGGGAGCAGTAGCAGCCTGGCAGAAGGCCGGATATGACTGTCCGGACTGGCCTGTCATATTTGGAATTGACGGTCTGGATGATGCTTTGGAGGCAATCAGGACTGGAAAAATGCAGGGGACCGTCTATAATGATAAAGAGGATCAGGCAATGGAATTGGCAAAATTATCGGTAGAGATCGTCTGTGGAAAAGACACAAATCGGAAAGACTTAAAGGAAGGCAGATATTATGTCTCCGAATATTGTCGTGTGGATAGCAGTAATGTAGATCGTTTTTTGAAATAATAATGAGGAAATGAAAAATGGACAACGCATGGATAATTGCATTTTACAAAGAAACAGATCCTGTAAAAAGGTTGGAATTATTAAAAGAGAATACCGGTGATGGAGAGTCGGAGGAAGACAAATACCGGAAACAGTTATGGATTGCAAGATATGGAAAACGAACACCCGTAAAAGACGAATTTATGAGATGTCTTATGGAAATGAAATATCTGGCAGAAGGTACGACAGTGGATCTGGGAGGAAAGCGGAGAAAGCAGGGAGCGAAGATAGCTGCCACTTTGGGGCTGTCAGAATCACTGCTTCAGGAAAAAGTATATAAGGAAATTCTTTTGCAGGAGCTTCAGAATGTCTTCCTGAAATTCATTGAAGTCAGCAGGGGAGGAAGAGCATTTACGTCACTTGTATTTGGAATGGGACAGATGTCAGAAGAAGGAGTGACAAAAAAGATTGCGCAGCAGATTAGTATGATCGCTTTCCATGCACCGCATCTGCTTCATATGGAGAAAGAGTTTGCGTTGTTACAGGAGGCAGCGCTTGAGGCTTTCAGGCAGGTATATCCGAACAGGGAACATTTCCTGAAAAAACAATGAAGTGAGAACAAATATTCGAAAAACACTTGAAAACAAGAACACCTGTTTGTATAATAAAACTATGAATATAGAAATCAAAAACAGTAATTATACAACACAGGAGAAATTACAGATTCTCGCTGATGCGGCAAAATATGATGTGGCATGTACGTCAAGTGGTTCCAGCCGCCGTGGAAAGAAAGGAGAACTCGGCAATACAGAGGCATGCGGCATCTGTCACAGTTTTGCAGCGGACGGAAGATGTATTTCTTTATTAAAGATTCTGATGACAAACCATTGTGCCTATGATTGTAAATATTGCATTAATCGTGCAAGCAACGATGTGAAACGGGCAACATTTACACCCGAAGAGATCTGTGAACTGACGGTTGAGTTTTACAGGCGTAACTATATAGAAGGCCTTTTCTTAAGCTCCGGAGTTTTGAAAAATCCGACATACACGATGGAAAAGATGTGTGAGACTTTACTGCTGCTTCGCACAAAATATCATTTTAACGGATATATCCATGTGAAGACGATTCCGGGAGCTTCAGATGAACTTCTTGCCGCAGCGGGATATTTGGCCGACCGTATCAGTGTAAATCTGGAACTTCCGACGGAAGAGAGTCTTCGGACTCTTGCACCGAATAAGACGATGAAGACAATCCTTAATCCTATGGGAAAGGTTCAGAATACAATTGCTGCACACCGGATGGCCATCGGAAAGACAGCATATATGGAAAGAAGCAGGGGGAATCAACTGTTAAATAACGGCATTTTTTCGGAAATATCCAAAAGAAATTATCGGGAAAGTCTGGAAGAAAAAAAGAAGATGGCCAGACTGGCAGGTGGAAAGAACGGAAGTCTGCCTTCTCAAAAAGAAATGGGGACATTGGATGGAATTCTTACATGGGACAATGCATATCAGTTAGCACCCCATGATATGTCCAGTTTAAAGCGTTGTTTTGCACCTGCCGGGCAGAGCACACAGATGATCATCGGTGCGACGGGGGAAAGTGACTATACATTATTGCAGACGACCCAGCAGTTGTATCAGGGCTTTGATCTGAAACGAGTGTTTTACTCAGCATATATTCCGCTGAACGAGGATGATGCACTGCCGGGGCTTGGAACACCGACACCGCTTTTGCGTGAACACCGCCTCTATCAGGCAGATTGGCTGCTTAGATTTTATGGATTCCAGGCAGGTGAATTATTGTCGGAAGAAAAGCCGGATTTCAATGAACTGATCGATCCGAAGTGCGACTGGGCATTACGCCATCTCGAACAATTTCCTGTGGAAATAGAGACTGCAAGTTATGCAAGACTGCTTCGGGTACCGGGAATCGGTCCCAAATCCGCCAGCCGGATCACACATGCAAGACGGTATGGAAGACTGGATTTTGCAAGCTTAAAGAAGATGGGTGTGGTACTTAAGCGGGCGCATTATTTTATTACCTGTGGGGGAAAACAGATGTATCATACACCGGTTGAAGCATCGTATATTACGAGACAACTGGTGAGTGTAGATAAGAAAGATGTATGGAATATAGAACATTCCAATGAATCTTATGTGCAATTGTCGTTGGCAGACTTTGGGATTGGGTAGGAAATTATGAAGATATATACTTGTAAGGATCGTCTGGAGGACATTATGACCTGCATCTATGATGCCTGGTCGGAAGCTTTACGGATCGGTCATGATCAGATACAATTAAAGAAAGAACCGATATTACAGCAGACAATGTTTGATGAGTATGTCCATGTAGACGGGGATAATATGAAAGCAGAAAAAGTAATCCGTTCCGTTCGCAGGGATATTTCCGATGAAGCATATCTGGATGTATATTATGCAACCCTTTCTGCGGAGGAAGATGCGTTACAGGCAATCTATAATTTCCTGCGTGTCGGATTTGCTGTGGGAAGTAAGGTACTGGAACAGTATTCGAATCCTCATGTGATGCGTATATTGGAACTTCGGCGGAAAGTCGGTAATGAAAGCCATCATTTTAATGAATTTGCACGATTCCAGTCGCTGGACAGAAAAGTCTATGTCAGCCATCTGGAACCCAAAAGTGATGTGATCATGCTGGTTGGCAGACATTTTGCGGACCGGATGCCGTCAGAACATTGGATGATCATAGATGATAACCGGAAAACTGCATGCGTACATCCAAAAGACGGAGCAAACTATCTGCGTTATCTGACGGATGACGAATTTGAGTCACTTCGTAAAACAGAACAATATGAAGATGAATATACAGAGATGTGGAAGACGTTTTTTCAGGCAGTTGCGATCAAAGAGAGGGAGAATTATGTGTGTCAGCGGAATTTGTTCCCAATCTGGAAGAGGAAGCATGCGGTGGAATTTCGACAAACTTTATAAGGTAACAGAATTGGAGAAAAGAAAATGTCAGATAAACATATTTTTGAAAGGTTTGAATTTAGAAACATAAAACAAAACGAAGCAGAAGAAGCGGCAGAGATTGAAAGAATCTGCTTTCCCCCGAATGAAGCCTGTTCTAAGAAGCATATGAAAGACCGTGTTGCCGGAATTGCGGATTTATTTCTGGTAGCGATTGATAAAGAAAATGGAAAAATGGCAGGTTTTTTAAATGGACTTGCAACAGACGAGGTCGTATTAAAGGATGAATTTTTTACGGATGCAGGTCTGCATAATCCGGTAGGAAAGAATATCATGCTTCTGGGTCTGGATGTACTGCCGGAATATCGCGGTCAAGGACTTGCAAGAGAGCTTGTACGCCGCTATATCGAAAGAGAATGGGCGAAGGGAAGAAAAGAGATTATCCTTACCTGCCTGGAATCGAAGGTAGCGATGTATGAGAAATTCGGATTTAAAGATAAAGGAATCGCGCAGTCAACCTGGGGCGGGGAAGAATGGCATGAGATGAGTGTAAGAATTTAATTACCGAAGCACTTGGAAGAATCAAAGATGGAAATAGAGGAGAAAGATCAGCAAGAGAATAAATAGACAAGAACACAGGAGGCACAGCGTGAGCAAAATAGTAAATATAAATACCACATCAACAAAAGAAGAACAGTTAAAAGACCTGATAACATCCATCCAACAAGTAAAAGATTCTCTGGTAAATATACTGGATGAATATGAAGAAGAAGGTGAAGTGGATAAAGCAGACACTCTGACGGAAGCGTTGGATGCATTGGAAGATGCGTACGATGCGGTCAATGATGTGTTGTTAGATGACTGATAAAATAGTAAAAAATACTCTGGAAGCTATAGTCTGAAATCAGAAATGAATCCCTGAAATCACAGTAAAACGACAAATGACGGTGATTTCAGGGATTTTTTTGCCATGCGTTTGAAAAAGCTGTTATTGGCAATTTTAACAAAAATATCATTCCTTTCACGAACGGTGAAACCAAGGAAGTGGGACATTGACGTCCCACTCCTTTTGATATAAACTATTATCTATATGTCTATAGTAAACTATAGACGTTATATTATAGTTAAAAGAGCAAGGAGAGTACATACGAATGAAGAGTTTTTATGAGTGGTACAGAAAACACATCACCGGTGCGATTTTCGTCGGACTGATCCTCGGAATCCTGACCGGACTGTTTTTGGCGGGACGGTTTAAAGTGGTTCTGACTGCAACGAGTGTACTGGGAAGCATCTATATGAGCGCATTGAACATGATGATCTTCCCACTGGTATTCTGTTCGATCGTTATGGGTATTGCAAGCATCGGAAGTGCCAGAACGACAGGTAAGATCACAGGAGCGGCAATGCTGTTCTTCCTGTGCACTACAGCACTGGCAAGTTTTGTCGGACTGATCATTCCGAGACTGATCCGTCTTGGAAAAGGCGTCAGCTTTAAGATGGCTACATCCGATATTCAGGCAACAAAGATGGACAGTATATTAGATACAGTGAAAGGACTGATCCCATCCAATCCGGTGTCTGCATTTGCAGAAGGTAATATGCTACAGGTGCTGGTATTCGCACTGATCATGGGCTTCACGCTGATCGCGATCGGAGAAAAGGGAGAGCCATTATTAAAGGTAATTGATTCCTGCAACGAAGCATGCCTGAAGATTATCAGTACGGTTATGTATTTCACACCGATCGGAGTATTCTGTACGATCGTTCCTGTCGTAGAGGCAAATGGAACAAAGACGATCATATCACTGGCTACACAGCTGATTATCTTATATATTGCGTTCTTTGGATTTGCATTTGTTGTATATGGCGGTGCAGTAAGCATTCTCGGAAAGACAAGTCCGGTGAAGTTCTTCAAGGCGATCATGCCGGCAGCATTGAATGCATTCGGTACATGTTCAAGTTCAGCAACGATTCCTCTCAGCAAAAGTTGTGTGGAAGATGAACTGGGCGTACCGAACCAGATATCCAGTATCACAATTCCGCTTGGTGCAACTGTTAACATGGATGCGGTATCAATCCTGATGTCGTTCATGATCATGTTCTTTGCAAATGCATGTAGTGTACATGTCAGTGTTCCGATGATGATCATCATCCTTCTGGCAAATGTTCTTCTGTCAGTTGGAACACCGGGAATCCCGGGAGGAGCAATCGCATCGTTTGCGGCACTGGCAACGATGGCAGGTCTTCCGGCCGGAGTCATGGGTGTGTATATCAGCATCAATACATTATGCGACATGGGTGCAACCTGTGTGAATGTAATCGGTGATATGGCCGGATGTGTCGTACTGAAAGAGAAGATTGAGATTGAAAAATAAAATGAAAACCACAGAAAAACAGAATAGATTAACAAGGACCTGGGTGGTTGCAGCTCTGGCGTGTGTCTGCTGCATCTTATGGGGCAGTGCAATTCCGGTGATCAAGACAGGCTATCGCATCTTATCTGTAGATTCTGCAGATACTGCAAGCCAGATCGTCTTCGCAGGTATCCGGTTTGCATTAGCCGGAATTCTGGTATTATTATTTGCATCTATCCGTGAAAAACATATGGTTCTTCCGGATGGAAAAGTATTCCGGTATGCGATTCCTGTCTGTTTTGCACAGACCTTTGTCCAGTACTTTTTCTTTTACATTGGAGTGGCACATACCTCCGGTGTAAAAGGTGGAATTATCACCGGACTTGGAAATTTTATCGCAATTTTGATGGCATGTCTGTTAGTAAGAAATGAAAAGATGACAGGCAGAAAGCTTGCCGGCTGCATTCTCGGATTTGCGGGAGTCGTGATCATCAACATGGCAGGCGGTTCTATGGATATGGGCTTCAGACTGACGGGAGAAGGTTTTGTGCTGATCGCACAGTTGTCCTATGGAGCATCCACTGTACTGATCAATATTTTCTCTAAAAAAGTATCACCGGTTATCTTAAGCGGCTGTCAATTCTTCATGGGTGGAGTGTTGCTGTTTGTAGTAGGAAGCCTTATGGGTGGACATCTGGATCACATGTCTGTCGCGGGAGCGGTATTGATCCTATATCTGGCGATGGTATCGGCTGTAGCATATACACTCTGGTCAGTTCTGCTGGCACATAATGAGGTGTCAAAAGTAGCAATCTTTGGATTTGTCAATCCGCTTTGCAGTGTGGTGTTATCGGCACTGGTTCTTGGAGAAGTAAGCCAGGCATTTAATGCGAGAAGTCTGATCGCACTGATTCTGGTATGTGTGGGAATTTATATTGTGAATTATAAAAATAAAAAGTAGATTTCAGGGAATATCTTTTTGAAAAACAGTAATGAAATGTGAATAAAGTAAGAGGCTGAAAAGTTCTTTCTAAAAAGAATTTTTTCAGCCTCTTTTGCATGTCAGCGATATAGAGTTTACAATTTTCCTTCCGGAATCTTACTGATAATCGTCTTATAAATTCTGATCAAAAATGCCATAGACACAATAAATGATATCACTTCCGCAATCGGGAAAGCCCACCATACAACGTGCAGCCCGCCGATCTTAGACAGGATATAAGCTGCAGGGATCAGTACAACCAGCTGACGCATGATAGATACGATCATGCTGAATACTGCTTTTCCGAGTGCCTGGAATACGGTACCGGCAATGATACAGAACCATGCGATCAGGTAGTGGATACCGATGATACGAAGTGCCGGAACACCAATCTTCAGCATGTCAGCAGATGCATTGAACATTCCAAGCAATACCTGTGGGATACCCTCAAAACAGAGAAATCCGATAAAAGTAAGGCAGAATGCAGTTGTCAGACTGATCCTGATCGTCCGGATCATACGCTTTCTCTGTTGTGCACCGTAGTTGTAAGCAATGATCGGTGTGATACCATTGTTCAGTCCGAATACCGGCATGAAGAAGAAGCTTTGAAGCTTAAAGTATACACCGAATACGGCAGTTGCGGTAGAAGAAAATTCGATCAGGATGCGGTTCATCGAATAGGTCATGATTGATCCGATAGACTGCATAATAATAGACGGAATACCGACTGCATAAATGTGTCCGATCAGGCTTATGTCCGGACGGAATCCTTTGAAGCTTAAGGACACTTCATGGTTATATTTGTGATTGCAGGTTCCGGCTACGATGCCGGCTACGCACTGTCCGATGACGGTGGCAACGGCAGCTCCGGTTACACCCATCTTCGGGAATCCGAGAAGGCCGAAGATCATAATCGGGTCAAGGATGATATTGGTGATAGCACCGCATAACTGAGAAGTCATACTGAAGATTGTTCTTCCGGTAGAAGTCAGTAATCGTTCAAAGAAAATCTGCGTAAACAAACCAAAAGAAAAAATCATAACTGTACTCAGGTAATCAATTCCAAGATTCATGATCTCGACATCTGCATTTCCAATCTGGCTTGCATAGAACGGTTTTACAATCGTAAAGCCAAGGATTAAGAATACGATGTAACTGATGGCATAGATAAATGCTGCATTATCAGCGATCTTATTCGCTTTTTTAAAGTTGCGCTCTCCAAGTGACCTGGACAGGAGTGCATTCATGCCGACACCGGTACCGGTAGCTACCGCAATCAGAAGTGTTTGAAGTGGAAAAGCTAACGAAACGGCAGTCAGCGCATTTTCTGATAATTTAGCTACGAAGATACTGTCAACGATGTTATAAAGTGCCTGTACCAGCATGGAGATCATCATTGGCAGCGACATATTGAATACTAATTTCCCGACGGGCATCGTACCCATCTTGTTTTCTGCTATAGGAGCAGACGATTGTTTTTCACTCATAAATTCTCATTCCTCCACAGTGACGCCTAGGAATCAGAGCGTCGTTTTATATCAAATTAAAATATTCTTTTACCTGGTTCAAAATAATCTGCATCAACCGTGTACGTGCTTCTACGCTTGCCCATGCGATATGTGGTGTAATAAGAAGCCGGCTGCTGTCCTGAACCCGGATCAGAGGGTTGGTCTCGCTCATTGGTTCCTGACATAATACATCAAGTCCTGCCGCCGCAATCTGGTCATCTACCAGAGCCTGATAAAGATCCTGTTCCACCACGATAGGTCCGCGGCCGAGATTGAGGAAGATGCAGGAGTTCTTCATTTTTTCAAATGCCTGTTTATCGATAAGGTTTTCAGTATATTCATTCAGCGGTGCATGTACGGAGATAATGTCCGAAGTGGTAAGTAAGGTATCAAAATCTACCTGTGTATATCCATCCTGGGCCGGGCGCCCGGAAGCAGAGTAATAGATTACATTTGCACCAAAGACTTGTGCAATCTGGGCAACTCTCCGGCCGATTGCACCAAGTCCGATGATACCCCATGTCTTGCCGTTGATCTCTGAAAAATGTTCAGCAAAGTGGGTAAATGAAGTATCGTTGATATAGTTCCCGTTCTTAATGTAGTCATCATAATAACGCAGCTTTTCAAGCAGATAGAAGAGCATGGCAAATGTATGCTGGGTTACCGTCTCTGTCGAGTATCCGGCCACATTTCTCCAGGCAATCTGGTGCGAATCGAGATAATCTTTATCAAGGTTATTGGTTCCGGTGGCAGTAACGCAGACGAGTTTCAGATTCTTTGCAGTGCCGATGGTCTGTTCGTTGATTGGTACTTTATTGATGATCAGAACATCTGCATCTTTGACGCGTTCCGGGGCTTCTTCCGGGGTGGTAAAGTTGTACTTGGTTACTTCACCGAGGGCGTCAAATCCAGATAAGTCAATATCATCGCCGATTGTTTTTTGATCTAAAAATACGATTTTCATAAAACTTCAGTCCTTTCATTTGTGTATTATATTGGAGGAGATCTGAAAAATCATTCCTGTAATCTATATGCCACACTTTGCGGTAGATTTTGCAGAAAGATTTTTTTCAGACACACTCTAACGCATGCAGATATATACCATGTATACTGCATATAAGAGAAGCATAATAATTCCCTCTTTGCGATTAATCTCCTTCGAAGTCCATGCAAAGACCAGTGTGATCACGCTGATCAGAATCAGAAATGCGATATCGATCATATTTTCCATTATGAATCCAACCGGACTTATCGCAGCTGCGACACCGAGTACGAGAAGGATGTTGAAAATATTTGATCCGATGACATTACCAACGGCCATATCAACCTCGTCTTTTTTGGCTGCAACAATGGAAGTTACAAGCTCCGGAAGGCTGGTGCCCATGGCGATAATCGTAAGACCGATGAGTGTCTGGCTGAGTCCGAGGCTGGAAGCAATTGCCGAAGCTCCATTTACAACGAAGTCCCCACCATATTTAATCGCTATCATACCGCCGAGGATAAAGATGATACATTTCCATGCCGGGAGAAGGTTGATGTTAGAAGCAACCTGTTCGATCTCTTCGGCGGAAAGAGAAGTTTTGGATCCGGCAGTGTCGGAATCTTCATCTGCAAAAGTCTGATTACGGGCATTTCTGGCAGACTGGATCATCCAGAGCAGATATCCTGCAAATATAATGATAAGGATGATTCCATCAATATGTCCGAGGGTCATGCCAAGATATCCAAGTAAAAGCAAGAGTCCGGCACAGAAGATAGACAGAGGGAATTCTTTTTGTAAGGTGCTTTTCTGTACTGCAAGTGGAACGAATAAAGAACAGACACCGCAGACAACCAGCAGGTTGAAAATGTTCGATCCAACCGCATTACTGATGGCCAGGGTATTGTTGCCAGTGAGGGAAGCAGTGACACTGACTGCACATTCCGGAAGACTGGTTCCCATGGCGACGATCGTCATGCCGATGATCATGGAAGGAATCCTCAGGCGCTTAGCAACGGCAGAGCTTCCTTCGACAAAAAAGTCGGCACCCTTGATCAGCAGGACGAAACCGACAATTAGTATAATGATTGATTTTAATAGTAGCATATCATTCTCCTTTTTCTCATATAAACAGATGCAGATGTATTATATCCCAATACACTGGTAATTAAGACACCAGACATTTACATCATAAATCTAAATATAGAGGAAATATGTTCCAGTGTCAATTATGCAATTTTTTCTTTCCAAACTTGCATAATTACTGTATATTTATAAAGAGAGAATAGAACGTGTACTTTCGGAGTTTTCATGCATGTGATTTTGTAAGTACATAAATGTAAAAAAGGAGAAAAATTATGTTGAGTATGGTCATTGATAGTATCAGTTCTTTTATGTACAGTAAACTGCTGATCATCATGTTAATCGGGGCTGGGGTATATTTTACAATCAGGACGAGATTCCCGCAGGTGCGTCTGTTCCGCAGTGCCTGTAAAGCGGTTATGGAGAAGCCGGATGATAAAGAAGCAGTCTCTTCCTTCCAGGCACTTATGGTTTCGACTGCATCACGTGTAGGAACGGGAAATATCGTAGGAGTGTCATCGGCAATCTGTATCGGTGGATTCGGATCGGTATTCTGGATGTGGGTGATTGCAATCATCGGAAGTGCCTCTGCTTTTGTAGAAAGTACACTGGCGCAGATCTATAAGAAAAAAGATGAAGATGGCAATTGCTACGGAGGTCCGGCTTATTATATCGAAGCAGCGCTTCACTGCAGACCGCTTGCAATCGCATTTTGCATTTCTATGATTGCAACGTATGCATTTGGATTTAATATGTTGGCATCTTATAATTTGCAGTCTACATTTGCAGGATTTTCTTTTTATCATGCAGATGTGACTCCGTGGATCATCGGCGGCATTCTGGCTGTTATAACGGGATGGTGTCTGCTTGGTGGCGGATCACGTATTGTAAAAGTAACTTCGACATTAGTACCGGTTATGGGGGTTGCATATATTGTGGTGGCACTTATCGTAGTCATCTTAAATATCGGATATATTCCGACTGTATTTGCTACGATTTTCAAAGAAGCATTTGACTTTAAGGCTATCTTTGGTGCGTTTGCAGGATCTGCAATGATGCAGGGAATCCGAAGAGGATTATATTCCAATGAAGCAGGTATCGGTTCCGCACCGAATGCTGCAGCATCAGCAAATGTAAGCCATCCGGTAAAACAGGGACTGGTTCAGATGTTATCCGTGTTCATCGATACATTATTATTATGTACAGCTACAGCAATGATGTGTATGTCATCCGGCATAGAGCCGACAGAAGCACTCCAGGGTGCACCGTGGGTACAGGCGGCATTGCATGAATCGCTTGGAGCCTTCGGACCTGCGTTTATCACAGTATCGATGATATTATTTGCATTTACAACATTGCTTGGTAACTGTTTTTATTGTGACAACCTGCTGACGTATATACATAAGAAAAAACCGGAAAAAACATTCATGGCAGGATTCCGTATTGTATGTGCGGTTGTTGTATTTGTAGGAGCTGGTATGGAGATGTCGATGCTGTGGAATATCTCGGATGTACTGATGGGAGTCATGGCAATCATCAACATTCCGGTCATCCTGATCTTGTCTAATACAGCAATGAAAGCATTAAAAGATTACGAAAGACAGCTTAAAATGGGTGTCAATCCGGTATTCAAAAGCGCAGATATCGGAATGAAGCAGGAGCTTGACTGCTGGAAATAAGGAGAGAAAAAATATGTATTATGTACCGGATGGAACGAAAGAATGCGGATATTATGAATGTAAAAAATGTGGGAACAGATTCTTATCATTACAGACCATGAAAAGAATTCCCTGCCCGGACTGCGAAATGGAAGTGGATTACGAGATCGGCCCGGATGAATCATTGGAGGATGTGTTAGATACCGCGGAATTGCTGGAGAAGATTGAAGGGGCAGAAGAGGTAGAGAAGATGGATGCACTGCTTAGTCTTGCAATTACCGGAGGGGATTGCAACTGGATATAGTTGGTGTTAAAAACACCAACTATCCTCTGCGTGTTGCCGTATCCTGGAAGCAAAAGTAATCCGGCCGGTGGCGTGACTGGGTGTATTCGAACATGATCCCGTCTGCATTGAAGGTCTGGCCGGTCACGACTGCAAGGCAGTTATAATCATTGAGTTCCAGATATTTTTCATCGACCGGGGTGGCACGCTCTACAGTCATCTTTCGTTTGCTGGTTACGATTGGCATATGCAGAGTATTTTCGATATATTCATAGATCGAATCCTCAGCAATCTCCGGCGTAAGTCCGGGTACAAGAGATTTCAGGAAGATATTGATGTCCAGAATCAGTGCCTTGTCATCCAGATAACGGACACGTTGCAGATAGTAGAGTTCTTCCCCTGGCAGGAATCCGGTCCGGTGTGCCAGGCGTTCGTCGACGGTGATCTCTGCAAACTGGATCACTTCGGTGCGGCGTTTTCTGTGGTTACGGATGGCGGATTCTTTGAATGATTCAATTCCCCCGATTGTAAATGCAGCCTGGTCAACGGGCTGATAGATAATACGTACACCTTTTCCGTGAAGCGGCTGGACATAGCCCTGTTCGATAAGTTCGGAAATGGCGCGGCGTATGGTATTTCTTGAGCAGGCGTATACGTTTACCAGAGTATTTTCAGATGGAAGAAAATCCTGGTAATGGTATTCGTCTGCTTCTATTTTTTGTTTCAGATCTTTATATATTGATTCGAATTTTGCCTTTGGCATAATCTAAGTAACTCCCTTTTGATGTAGATAAATATTTTACAATTACAATTATAAATATCTGTGTATAAAATTGCAATAACAACTTGTTTAAACAAGAATGAAAAAATATGTTGACTTGTTTGAACAAGCATGATATAACATAGCTAAAGGAACTTGTTTGAACAAGTAAAAAGGCATGTAGGAGGAAGAAAAATGGGTAAGTATTCAGAAGACGCAAAAGAATTACTCCGCCTGGTTGGCGGCAAGAGTAATATTGCGGCGGTATCGCATTGTATTACAAGAATGCGTTTTGTATTGCAGGATCCGAAGAAGGCAGATGTAGAAAAGATCGAAGCAATGAAAGTTGCAAAAGGATGTTTTACACAGTCTGGTCAGTTCCAGGTAATTATTGGAAATACGGTTGCAGATTTTTACAATGATTTTGTGGAAGTTGCAGGAATTGAAGGTGTATCCAAGGATGCAGTGAAACAGGCTGCAAAGCAGAACCAGAATGTATTACAGAGAATCGTATCAGTTCTGGCAGAAATTTTTGCACCACTGATCCCGGCGATTATTACAGGCGGTCTGATTCTGGGATTCCGTAACTGTATCGACAGTATGTATTTATTTGAAAATGGAACAAAGACACTTTGCGATATCAGCCAGTTCTGGACTGGAATTGACAGTTTCCTGTGGCTGATCGGTGAAGCTATTTTCCATATGTTACCGGTTGGAATCTGCTGGGCAGTAACAAAGAAGATGGGAACGACCCAGATGCTTGGTATCGTACTTGGTCTGACACTGGTATCAGGTCAGCTTTTGAATGCGTACGCAGTCGGATCTACAGCGGCAGCAGATATTCCGAAGTGGGACTTCGGATTTGTCAAGGTTAACATGATCGGATATCAGGGACAGGTGATTCCGGCAATTATGGCGGCATTTATCCTGGTTTATCTGGAGAAGTTTTTCAGGAAGATCACACCGGCAGTCATATCGATGATCGTGGTTCCTTTCTGCAGTCTGGTGCTTTCAGTAATGGCGGCACATTTTATCGTAGGACCGATCGGATGGAAGATAGGAGCAGCAATCTCAGCAGTTGTATATGCAGGAATTACAGGACCAGTTAAGATTTTGTTTGCGGCAATGTTTGGATTTATCTATGCACCACTGGTTATTACCGGACTGCATCATACATCCAACGCGATTGATCTTCAGCTGATCGCAGATTATAAAGGAACCATGCTGTGGCCGATGATTGCTCTTTCTAATATTGCGCAGGGCTCGGCAGTACTTGCAATGATCGTATTGCAGAAGAAGAATACAAAAGCACAGGAAGTCAACATCCCGGCATGTATTTCGTGCTATCTGGGCGTTACAGAACCGGCAATCTTTGGTGTTAACTTAAAATATACATTCCCATTTATCTGCGGAATGATTGGATCAGCTTGTGCAGCAGTGGTATCTGTAGCAACAAGCACGACAGCTAATGCAATCGGAGTCGGAGGAATCCCTGGAATCCTTTCCATCCAGCCACAGTATATGTTAAGCTTTGCAATCTGCATGGTGATTGCGATTGCAGTACCATTTGTCTTAACTATGATTGTGGGAAGCAGAAAGTTAAGTAAAGCAGACAGAGTGGATGTGGCTGACACAACTGCAGAAAATACAACAAATACAGAAAAAGTAACAGAAGAGAAAACTACAGCATCTGAAACAACAGAGGCGGAAAAAGCGACAGAAGGCGGCATGAAAGCATTTCTTACAGGAAATGTAATTCCGTTAAAAGAAGTCGGTGACGGTGTGTTCTCAGAAGGCATCATGGGAGAGGGATTTGCGATCCAGCCGGAAAGTGATACACTTCTCGCACCGGTAGATGCAGAAGTTACTGTTCTTATGGAAGATTCCCGTCACGCAGTAGGACTTACGATGGCAAATGGAATGGAGATCCTGCTTCATATCGGAATCGATACCGTGGATATGCAGGGAGATGGATTTACATACCTGGTATCACAGGGACAGAAAGTAAAGACAGGAGATCCGCTGATCAGATTTGACAGAGCCAAGATTAAGGCAGCCGGACACCCGGATGTGACGGTATGTGTGATCACGGAGACGGGTGATGCAGATGCGATGAAGTTTAAGACAGGTATTCATGCTGAGGCAGGAAAAACTGAGGTGGCATGTTAAGTAAAAGTGCAAGACTACAAGGATTGCCAAAGCAGCAGGCGGATGAAAAAGACAAGGCTGCAAAAACAGAAAGTAAATTGTTGAAAACTAAGTAAGAATTAGATATGAAAAAGAGGAAATAAAATGGAAAATTTTAAAGATAAAGTTGTATATCAGATTTATCCAAAGTCTTTTCAGGATTCCAACGGAGATGGATTTGGAGATTTGAAAGGAATTACAGAGAGACTGGACTATCTGAAGAGTCTCGGCGTAGAATATCTGTGGCTGACACCATTCTTCATCTCACCGCAGAATGACAATGGATACGACGTGGCAGACTATAGAATGATTGATCCAAGATACGGAATCATGGAAGACTTAGAAGAGCTGATCCGCGAGGCAGATGCACGTGGGATGCGACTGATGCTGGATATGGTATTTAACCATACATCCACAGAACATGAGTGGTTCCAGAGAGCATTAAAAGGCGAGAAAAAGTACCAGGACTATTACATTTTCAAAGATGGAGAAAAAGACAAGCTTCCAACAAACTGGGTATCCAAGTTCGGCGGTCCTGCATGGGAATATGTTGACGACCTTGGCAAATGGTATCTGCACCTGTATGATGTAACACAGGCAGACTTAAACTGGGAAAACCCGGAAGTAAGAGAAGAATTAAAAGATGTGATCCGTTTCTGGAAAGAAAAAGGAATCCGAGGATTCCGCTTTGATGTAGTAAATGTAATCTCCAAACCGGAAGTATATGAAGATGATCATATCGGAGACGGAAGAAGATTTTACACAGATGGAAGACACGTACATGAATTTATCAAAGAACTGGTAAAAGATACTGATATTGAGGACATGATCACAGTAGGAGAGATGTCATCTACAACATTGGAAAACTGTATCCGTTATTCCAATCCAGACGAAAAAGAGCTGTCAATGTGTTTTAACTTTCATCATCTGAAGGTGGATTATAAAGACGGAAAGAAATGGGAGCTTGCAAAGCCGGATTATGTAGAACTTAAAAATCTTTTCAAGACCTGGCAGGAAGGTGCGCAGGCAGGAAATGGATGGAATGCATTGTTCTGGTGCAACCACGACCAGCCGCGTATCGTAAGCCGTATGGGAAATGAAGGAAAATACTGGAAAGAATCGGCAAAGATGCTTGCAGGAGCTGTGCATCTGATGCAGGGCACACCATACATTTACCAGGGAGAGGAGCTGGGAATGACAAATGCTCACTTTACATCCATCGACCAGTACCGTGATGTAGAAAGTCTGAATTATTATGAAATCTTATTATCAGAAGGCAAGACAAAAGAAGAAGCACTGCAGACACTGGCAGAACGGTCACGTGATAATTCAAGAACACCGATGCAGTGGAATGCAACAGAAAATGCAGGATTCTCAGAGAGCACACCGTGGATTCAGGTGGAAGATAATTACAGACAGATCAATGTAGAAGCAGAAGAGCAGGATGAAGACTCCGTCCTGAATTTCTACAAAAAATTAATTGCACTCAGAAAAGAAATGAAGATCATTTCCCAGGGAAAGATCGCATTCCAGGAAGAAGAAAATGAAGCAATATTAAGATACACAAGAACATTAGGTGATCAGAAGCTGGAAGTTCTTTGTAACCTGAAGGAAGAACCGGTAGAAGTAGAATGGACAGCCGGGGATGAATTCCAGAAGGTGATTGGAAATTATGTGGGAAATTTGGATGTGAAGGATGGGAAGATTACATTGCGGGCATATGAATTTTTGGCTGTTTAATACACTGTTTCATCGTGGCATCCCGGTCCATGAGAAAACGCTGGCATCCTGTTTGCAGCGCTTTCTCATGTCGTGACTGAAGCCGAAAGTGTATGAAATAGTTGAAGGGCGTAACTGTGAGTGCTTACCCTGGAAGTTTTTGAAGAATATCCACCGTATGTGATCCCGCCCCCACAAGCTCTGGTCTTTCACACACAGACAGATGATAACGGATAAATGTCTCAAACGTCTTGTCATCCATCGCATTCAGGACTGGGCGCATGTAGTCGGAAGGTCCGTCGGCGGAGATGACCTTGATGCGTTTTAGTCCGGCGGCTTCGTTGTAGGCATCCATGTCTTCCAGTCTTACATAATCATACAGATCTTCCGGTTTTGGCTGAACACGGAAGTTTTCATCAATCTTTCCATTTTCAATACATTCTAAGATATGATTCTGCTTGAACCCATAAGTAAGCACACTATATTCATTCATGCAGTAGGCAACTAACATTACCCCATCGTCTTTTAATACCCGTTTGGCTTCTGTCAGGGCTTTTACTTTATCTTTCATGGAGTATAGATGATACATCGGTCCGAAAACGAGGACAACATCGAATTCCTTATCTGGAAATCGGGATAATTTCATGGCATTTCCCTGATAAGCTTTTACGGAGCTGTTCTTCTTTTTTAAGATTCCTAGATTATATTTTACCAGTTCTACGGCGGTTACATCGTAACCTTCTTCGGCAAGTGCCACGCTGTAACGTCCGGTTCCGGCGCCGACATCGAGAATCTTGGCGGATTTGTCTTCCGGGAGGTATTCGTGGATGTATTTCATAGAAGTGGTGAATTCCACCTGGCCGTGGCGGCTTCCAAGGCGTTTTTCTTCGTTGAATTTATTATAATATTTTTCGAGTTCAGTCATCATAGTGAAAAAGTCTCCTTAGTAAAATTTCGTAATTAAACTTTAACATATAGTTGCGGATTATGTACAAACATATTTTATTTTTTCTGATTACATCATATAATGATTCCAGGAATCTGTTCGTACTTGTACGATAGAACTTTTGATACCGAAGTAGTGTAGCTTAAGAGTAATCTGTGGTATTTTATGAAGAGATATAGAAAAAAGATGATAGAGGAAAATATAATGAAGCATTTTGAAAATGAGAAAGAGGAAGGTGCTAAAAGCATAGAATATATAGAAATTAAGCATTTTAATGCTCCGGAACTGGATGTCTATGCAAGACTTACAGAGGCACAGCTTCTGAATAAAGATCATCCAGAGGATGGACTGTTCATAGCTGAAAGCCCGAAGGTGATTGGAAGGGCATTAGAAGGAGGGTATCAGCCGGTATCGGTACTGGTAGAGAAAAAGCAGATGCTGGAAGATGCAGAGACGATAGAAATTCTAAGGAAATGTGGAAATATTCCGGTGTATACAGCAGAATTTGAAGTGCTTACAAAGCTTACTGGATTTAAGCTGACCAGAGGAATGCTGTGTGCAATGAAAAGAAAAAATCTGCCAAAGCTGCAGGATATCTGTAGTGGCTGTAAGAGAATTGCGGTTCTGGAAAATGTAATGAATCCTACAAATGTAGGAGCAATTTTCCGTTCGGCAGCGGCTTTACATATGGATGCTGTGATATTGACTCCGGGATGCAGTAATCCACTTTACAGGAGGGCAAGCCGTGTCAGTATGGGGACAGTGTTCCAGATTCCGTGGACATTTGTGGATAACTCTTTTGTGTGGCCGGATGATGGTATGGCGTGTTTGAGAAAAATGGGATTTAAGACGGTTGCGATGGCGCTGAAGGAGGATTCGGTAAATATTGGTGATCCGGATCTTATAAAAGAGGAAAAGCTGGCAGTCATTCTTGGAACAGAAGGGGATGGCCTGGCAGATGCGACACTGGCAAAATGTGATTATACAGTGATGATCCCGATGTCGCATGGAGTGGATTCATTGAATGTTGCGGCGGCAAGTGCCGTGGCTTTCTGGGAGCTTGGAAAGAATTCATCCACATATCAGAAAAATGAAGAAAAGGAATAGAAAAACGAGTAGAGTTAGAGACACATTTCTGCTAAAATGTATGGAAGATGCAAGGGGCATCAGCAGGCAGCAATTAAGAAAAGATCGATCTGACACATCATCTGGATATGAAGGTGATCGCAGAAGGTGTGGAGACGAAAGAGCAGGCAGATTTCCTGAAGAATTATGGATGCGATTATCTGCAGGGATTCTATTTTTCCAAAGCGGTTTCAGAAGAAGAGTTTGAAAAACTTCTGGATTCGCAGCCAGGTATTGTGATATGATAAAAAGCAAAATAAGGCAGATACAGGAGGAACGAGAAAATGTATATTACATGTTTGGATGTTGAAGGAGTATTAGTACCGGAGATCTGGATTGCATTTGCAGAGGCAAGTGGAATTCCGGAGCTGAAAAGAACGACAAGAGATGAACCGGATTACGATAAATTGATGCGGTGGAGACTTTCGGTATTAAAGGAACATGGACTTGGCATCAAAGAGATTCAGGAGACAATTGCGAAGATTAATCCGCTTCCGGGAGCAAAAGAGTTCTTAGATGAACTACGTTCGTTCAGTCAGGTCATTCTGATCAGTGATACATTTACAGAGTTTGCCATGCCTTTAATGGAAAAGCTTGGCCGTCCGACACTCTTCTGCAACAGTCTGGAGATTGCGGAAGATGGCGAGATCACGGACTTTAAGATGCGTGTGGAAAATTCTAAGCTCAGTACGGTAAAAGCACTGCAGTCTATCGGATTTGAAACAATCGCAAGTGGAGATTCTTATAATGATCTGGGAATGATCCAGGCCGGAAAGGCAGGATTCTTATTCAGAACAACAGACAAGATCAAAGAAGATTATCCGCAGATCCCGGCTTATGAGACATATGAGGAGCTGCTTGGGGCAATTAAAAAAGTAATTGGTGTTTAATACACTAATTCATTGTGACCTCCCGGTCCATGAGAAAGCGCTGGCAGGCGGTAGTGTATAAAATAGTTGGAGGGCGTAACCGTGGTAACTTACCCCGGTTACGCCCTTCAACTATTTGATTAAGCCCTCCGCATGCGCAAGCGCCGCGGAAATATTAGGACAGAAGTTCTCCTCCCCTACCAGTTCCACAAATCCAGCTTTCTTCATAACCCGCATCGGCTGCTCATTAACATGTGAGAACACCAGGGTGATTCCTCTTCCTTCGCATACTTTTACAAGATTCTGAAGTGCGTTCATTGCTGTACTGTCGATGGCAGGTACGCTTCTCATACGCAGAACCAGACAAGTAGTGAAATCCTTGACCACGATATGCTCAATTGCATCTGCCGCACCGAAGAACAGAGGTCCTGTGATCTCGTAGACACGGATCTGCAGCGGCAGTTTCTGGAGATGTTCGTTGACATCCGGTGTATCGTCATCTACATATACCCAGCTGTCTACATGGGTTTCTTCACTCATACGTTTAATAAAGAGAAGACAAGCAAGCACCATACCGATTTCAATCGCAACAACCAGGTCAAACAAAATGGTGAGGATGAAGGTGGTAAACAGTACGATGATATCACTCTTTGGTGCGGTACAGATCAGGTGGACGAAGGTTCGCCACTGACACATATTATAAGCAACGATGAAAAGAATCGCCGCAATCGTTGGCATCGGAATCATTCCGGCAAATGGCATCAGTACAACAAGTACGATAACCAGTGTGATAGAATGAACCATTCCGGCAACCGGAGTACGTCCGCCGTTTTTAATATTGGCAGCTGTTCGTGCAATGGCTCCGGTAGCAGGAATTCCGCCAAATAAAGCAGATGCAATGTTACCGGCACCCTGGGCAACCAGTTCCATGTCGGAACGATGCTTTCCATTGATCATTCCGTCTGCAACTACGCAGGAAAGGAGTGATTCGATCGCAGCAAGTACCGCAATCGTAAATGCATTTGGAATCGCATTTTGTACAACCTCCAGATTAACGGAAGGAATATGGAAGGATGGCAGGGAATTACTGATCGTATAAAGATTTCCAATTGTGGATACTTTAAGCGGCAGGAATTTTACCATCAGGATGCCAATGATAACAGCAATCAGTGAACCAGGGAGTTTCTTAAAGATCATCGGGGAGATGATCAGGATCGCAAGGCTTACAATGCCGACGATCAGCGCATCTTTGTTCGCTGTTGAAATATTTTCTATAAATGCCTTGAATTTTTCAGTAGTTTCGATTGGCTTTACGCCGTCTGGATAAGTAACTCCAAAGAAATCTTTTAATTGTCCGATAACGATCGTGACTGCAATTCCGGAAGTAAATCCCGTTGTAATGGTATATGGGATGAACTTAATCAGGCTTCCGAAGTGGCAAAGCCCCATCAGGATCAGGAAGATACCTGCAAGGATGGTTGAAATCACGAGTCCGTCCAGTCCGTCTTTTGCAACGATACCTGCAACGATGGTTGCAAATGCAGCGGTCGGTCCGGCAATCTGTACACTGCTTCCGCCAAGGGCAGAGATGACGAATCCTGCAACGATGGCGGTAAAGATTCCGGCTTCCGGCCCGACACCAGATGCCAGGGCAAGCGCAATGGACAGCGGAAGTGCGATGATCGCAACGATGATACCGGCAGTCACATCCTTTACAAACTGAGTACGGTCGTAAGATTTCAGTGAAGTCAATAACATTGGTTTCAATGAATTCATGTGTAAATATTACCCTCTCTCTCTTTTGTTTTATTCCTCTAATCTATAAAAACAACACCAAAAGTATAGCATAAGAAATAATAGGGATGTGGTATGTTTGAATTTATATACAATATTACGAATAAAATACTGCAAATAAGTCAGTTTATGTAAGAGAGAGGGGAGCTGCGTAATAGAAGAAAAGTAAAATGAAAGTAAATCAAAGGAAAGTGCTTGAAATTCATATCTTAAGCGTCTATAATAGTTGCGGGTAGTGAAAAACTGCTATGTATTTTTGGAAAAATTCAATGAAAAAGGCAGGTGAACAGAATGGACGGTTGCGATAGTCATGGGCGAAGTTGCAGCATAGGATGGAAATCAGAATATTTAAAAAGCGACGGTCGGTTCTGTTATATTTAAGCCGCAGATATCTGCAGGAGGGTATCGGTGGCAGAGTCTGTAGACCGTTACGATATATAATGAATATATGATAAATTTCTTTTATTTCTTATCCTATTTTCCCAATGAGTATTACAAGTGAATATGTGCAGTCGTTTATGTAGGAAATGAAATCCTACAGTTGTATATGCAGGATGAATAATATCTTGTGTATGTTTTACAATGCGAAAAAACAGACAGTGGAGAGCAGAAAGATATGCGGAAAATAAAAGAGCATAGATTCTTTTTGATACCGCAAGAAAAGCTGCCAGTGGCAAGTTCTATGTATACCATAATATGCAAGAGAAGCTGCCGGCGGCAGGTTCTATGTATGTAAAAATATCTGCCGGAAACTGTCAGCGTCAGCAGGGTATATTTTGTACCTCTGTGGGCGAGAAAAAGGGATAGGAGGTAGAGGTATGGAAAACAAAGATTATACAGCCGAGATACTGGAAATTATCAGAAGCAATACTTCACCGGGTATCATGCGCAGTAAACTGGAAGATTATCATGCGAATGACCTTGCAGAAGTTTTCCCACAGTTAAAAGTATCAGAAAGAAGAAAGGTATGTAGAATTCTGGATCTGGATATGCTTTCTGATATCTTTGAGCATATCGATGAACAGGAGGCAGCTGAATATCTGGATGAGATGGATATTAAGAAAGCAGCAGCAATCCTGTCAGCGATGGAGACGGATGCGGTAGTAGATGTGCTTCAGATGATCCCGAAGGACAAGAAGATTCTTCTGATCGAACTGATGGATGATGATGCCAGAAAAGATATGGCAGTGATTGCTGCTTTTGATGAGGATGAGATCGGAAGCAGGATGACAACGAACTGTATTATGATCCGTGAGAATCTTACAGTAAAACAGGCTATGAACAGTCTGGTAGACCAGGCGGCAAAGAACGATAACATTTCCACGTTATTTATGGTAACGGAGGATAATACATTTTATGGAGCGATGGATCTGAAAGATCTGATCATTGCGAGACAGGAGTCTCCACTGGAAGACCTGATCGCAACATCTTATCCATATGTATATGGTAATGAGCTGATCGATGACTGTATCGAAAGGCTGAAAGATTATTCAGAAGATTCCATCCCGGTTCTGGATAATGATAATAAGCTTCTCGGAGTTATTACATCCCAGAGCATGGTAGACCTGGTCGATGACGAGATGGGTGAAGACTATGCGAAGTTCGCCGGTCTGACCGCAGAAGAAGATCTGAAAGAACCATTAAAAGAAAGTATCAAAAAGAGACTTCCATGGCTTCTGGTATTATTGGGACTTGGAATGATCGTTTCATCCGTTGTTGGATTATTTGAAGAAGTGGTAAGCCAGCTGACGATCATTATGTGTTTCCAGTCATTGATTCTTGATATGGCCGGTAACGTAGGTACGCAGTCACTGGCGGTAACGATCCGTGTACTGATGGATGAGTCCCTGACAGGAAAGCAGAAAGTAGAACTGGTATTAAAAGAAATGAAGATCGCATTTTCAAATGGGTCGATTCTTGGACTTCTGTCGTTTGCAGTGATCGGACTTTATATTGCATTATTCAAAGGAAAGACATTTGTATTTGCATATGCGGTATCTGGTTGTATCGGAATATCGCTGTTGCTTGCAATGGTGATCTCAGGAGCAGTAGGAACGCTGATTCCGTTATTCTTTAAGAAGATTCATGTAGACCCGGCAGTTGCATCCGGACCGCTGATTACGACGGTCAATGACTTAGTTGCGGTTGTGTCTTATTATGGACTCAGCTGGATTTTCCTGATTAATATGATGCATCTGGTTGGATAATATCGTATTATTATTAAGAAAATTATTTAGAAAATGAAAAGTCACATATTTTGCCTGAACTATTAATCATAGTTGGCAGAATATGTGGCTTTTTTGTATACGTAAGTATGATTATTTGAATATGTGATAAAGGATATAGACAAAACAAATGAATGATATATATCTATAAAAAATATCAGTTTAACAAATAAAATATATGCATGTATAATGTTGATATATAGGTATTGGGGAATACCTGGAGAAAATAATATTTATTTACAGGAGGTTTTATTTATGAACATCGGAGTAACAGAAATCAGCCCAAGAGAGGTACAAAGAGCAGCAGAGAAAAATTTTAAAGGTGGATACTATTGTTGTGAAGCACTGATGTGCACCATCCGTGATGCATTCAAACTGGATGTACCAAAAGAAGTCATTGCAATGTCATCTGGTATGGCAGTCGGAGCAGGAAAATCAGGATGTGTCTGTGGTGCATTTAATGGTGGATTACTTGCACTTGGAATGTTCTTTGGAAGAACAGAACAGGACGGACCAACCAATCCAAAGAGTATCAAATGTATGGAACTGACACATGAACTGCATGACTGGTTCAGAAAAGCGAATGGAAAGAATGCAATCTGCTGCAGAATCCTGACAAAAGAATTCAACATGGGACAGGGAGAGCATAAAGAGCAGTGTATCTACTTCACAGGCCTGTGTGCATGGAAGGTAGCACAGATTGTCTGTCGTGAGCTAGGCATCAAGAATCTGGATGAAATTGATGAACCGGCGGAGCGTCGTGCAATTGCAGATATCTAGACTGGAAAGGAAGACAAGAAACTATGAAAGACGTAATCAAAAAAGTACCGATTCCAATCTGTGGAGTTATGCTTGGAGCAGCAGCCCTTGGTAACCTGCTGCAGAGCTATTCCGAAGGAATCCGTTATGTGTGTGGAGTGTTCGCAGCATTTTTACTGATTCTGGCACTTTTGAAACTGATCATGTTCCCGGGGGCTGTAAAAGAGGATATGAATAATCCAATTATGGCAAGCGTATCCGGAACATTTCCAATGGCACTTATGATCTTAAGTACTTATGTGAAACCATTTATCGGACAGGCGGCTTATTATATCTGGCTGTTTGCGATTGCATTACATATTGTGCTGATTATTTATTTTACTGTGAAGTTTGTATTCAAACTGCAGATGCCAAAGGTATTCGCAAGTTATTATATCGTATATGTTGGAATTGTCGTTGCATCAGTCACGGCACCTGCTTATGAGAAACTTGCAATCGGAAGTGCGGCGTTCTGGTTTGGATTTGTGACACTGATCCTGTTACTGATCCTGGTTACATACCGCTATGTGACGGTGAAAGAAGTACCGGATCCGGCAAAACCACTGATCTGTATCTATGCGGCACCGACAAGCCTCTGTATCGCAGGATATGTACAGTCTGTCATGCCGAAATCTTACGGATTCCTGATGGGAATGTTTGTAGTTGCAACGGTGATCTACATTTTTGCACTTGTAAAAGCAATCGGCTATCTGAAGATGCCATTCTTCCCAAGTTATGCGGCATTTACCTTCCCATTTGTCATCAGTGCGATCGCTTCAAAACAGACGATGGCATGTGCAATGAATATGGGACATCCTATGCCGTTCCTGAAATATGTAGTACTGATTGAGACGATTATTGCGGTTGTTCTGGTTGTGTATACTTATATCCGGTTTATGGGATTTATCTTTGGTGGAAAGAAATAAATAAAATAATAAAGGGTGGCTGCTTATTGTAGGGCAGCTGCTTTTTGTGTTACACTAAACAAAGTCAATTTACAGAGACAGGGGAGAAAGGAGGAAAATGGCTATGAAATATAAATTTGATGAAATCATTGACAGAAGCAGGACAAATTCGTTTAAATGGAAAGCCAGAGAACTGAAAAATAATGGGCATGAAATGTATCCAATGTGGGTGGCGGATATGGAATTTGACGCATCTCCGGCAATCCAAAAACGTTTGGCCGACAGGGTGAAAGAAGGCGTATTTGGCTATGAACTATTGTCAGAAGATTATTATAAGGCAGTACAATACTGGTTGAAAAAACGTCATGGCTGTGAAATTCCGGCAGGACAAATAGTATACTGTGCGAATATGATGAGCGGACTCAGTATCATCCTTCAGGAATATACAGAAGAACAGGATGAAGTAATGATGAATGTTCCAACATATGGAAATTTCTATCATACGATTGAGGGGTGTGGACGTGCGGTCAACGGCAGCAAGCTGAAAGAAGTGAATGGAAGATTTACATTTGATCTTGAAGATATGGAGCGGAAAGTGACGAATAGAACAAAAGCATTTTTGTTGTGTAATCCGCATAATCCGACAGGAACTGTATGGACAGAACAGGAACTGGAAGGAATCTGTCAGTTTTGTAAGGCGCATGAACTACTTATTATTTCGGATGAGGCGCATTATGATTTTGTGTTTCACGGACAGCATACAATGTTGAGAAAGATTGCTGAGAAATATGATGTATCATCAGTTACGATGATATCTCCGGGAAAGAGTTTTAATGTGGCGGGCGTACAGACAGCAGCGTTACTTGTAGACGGAGATACGATGAAGAAGCAAATTATGAGCCGGATGAATGCAATGGCTTATCCATTTGAACACGCATTTGCAGAAGGAGTAACAGTCGGAGCATATATGGAAAGTGAAGATTGGTTCGAGGAAGTCTACCGTTATATTAAAGAAAATAAAGAAATGACAGTTCAGTATATCAGGGAAAATATTCCGCATCTTAGAGTGCCGGAATCGGAAGCTACTTATCTGTTATGGGTGGACTGTAGCGCTATGAAGATGACAGATGAAGAAATTATTGAATTCTGGAAAAATGAATGTGGTATAATGCCAAGTGGCGGCTTGGAATTTGGTGAGGCAGGAAGTCAGTATGTCAGATTGAATCTTGCCTGCCCGAAGAAAATACTGCTTAGAGTATTGGAGAATATGAAAAAAGGATTTGATGGATTGAAAAGCTAAATCCTATAAATAAAAAATAAGTGTATGAAGTATAGAAATGTTTATGCTTCATACACTTATTTTTGTTGTGGATTTTGCTGTAGTATTACTTTGTGAATGCAAGTTCAATGGCTTTGTGAAGATCAAATCTTTATTATAAATATAACAGAATATCAGCTGAGAGGCTTATAGATTAAAATGATACATCGGTTAAATTATAGAAATATCAAATTTGATAGAAGAAATTGAGAGATGTTATAATTAGTTAAAATAACAGAGAAGAGGAGAAACGGACATGATAAAATATTCCTACACATTAGTTGTTGAAGATATAGAAAAATCAGCAGCATTTTACCAGCAGTATTTCAACTGGAATGCAGACAGAAAAGGGAAAGAGTCGGCGTGGATAAACACAAAATCTCCACTTGTATTCAGTGTGGTTGAAAAGACTTATCTATATGATGGTCTTGGAATTTCAGAAGAAGAATTACCGGAGCAGTCTTTCTGTACCTGGCTATACGGATCAGAAGAAGAACTTTTGGCTGAAAAAGCGGAGCTGCTAAGAAAAGGGCTGATACAGATTGGAGCATTAGGTCACTTTCTGAGAGATGGAAATGGCAGAATCTGGGAGTTGAGAAAAGAAGGAGATTTAATTTAATGGGAAAGCATACAGCGCATGGATATTTGGTAGAAGATGTATATAAAGAAGCGGAAAAATTTACAAAAGTGTTTGGTTTTAAACCAGCGAGGATTGATGAGACATTTGCCGGATTTCCGATGGAAGGAAAGGTGGAGTTTTTTCTGTGGCAGTGGAAACATCTGGAGGATAATCTTGGAAAGGATGTAATGGAAAAGGTGAAATATCGGGATCAACAGGCAATTCGATGTGACACACCGGAAGAAGTGGACGAAGCATATGAACAGCTGAAAGCGGAAGAGATGGAATTTATTTCAGAACCAAAAGACTATGAGTGGAATGCCCGCTGTGTATATTTTTTGGATGCGTCAGGACATATGTGGGAAATATATTGCTGGACAGGCGCAGTACCGTTAGGAGATCTGGATCCGGTCAAGGAAAAGAATGGATTATAGAAATGAAGACGAAATAGTTGGATGGTGCATAGAAAGATTGCAATAAAAACATAGATAACATCTATGAATAATGCAACATATAAAAACAATCAATTTGAGTTATTTGATAGAAAATGAGACAATCAAATAAGTGATTAAGAATGGAGGATTAAACAAATGAAAAGGAAAATTATAAGCACATTGTTATGTGTATCTATGTGTGCTACATTGATGATGGGGTGCGGTCAGTCAGACAAATCGGACACAAAAGAGAACAAGAAAACAGAAGAGTCAAAAGATGAAGCAAAAGACGACAAGTTGGACCTTGGTCTGGATGTTGATTCTGTAACAGTTGCAACATCACCGGGATATGAGCCGTTTGAGTTTGAAGAGGATGGTGAACTGAAGGGTTATGATGTGGATATCTGGAATGAATTTTCTGAGAGAACAGGGATTGAAGTAAAATGGGAGTATGCTGATTTTAGCGGGCTTCTTGGATTACTTTCTTCGGGAAAGGCAGATGCAGTATCTGCGCAGATGTCCCCAACAGAAGAAAGAAAGGATTCATATTTATTCTCTGATCCGGTTGATTATTATGGTTCTACAGTGGTAGTTGCGAAAGATAATGACGAGATTAAGAGTGTAAAAGATTTGTCTGGAAAAACAGTAGGTGTTGGTTCTGGAAACTCTATGCAGCAGGCTGTAGAAGACATGTATCCAAAGGGTGATGTTAAGTTTGAAGTATACACATCTGCAACTTTGGAAGCAATGTTTGATGATATTGCTTATGGACGTATCGATGCAGTACTTGCTCAGGACATTCAGACATACATGGCTATGAAATCAAATAAGAATCTTAAAATCAAAGTTTTGGAACCATTTGCATATGATACAGCAACTATTGTATTTGCAAAGGATAATACAGAGTTGTGTGATGCTATGAATAAATTTATCAAGATTATCAAAGAAGATGGTACTCTGCAGGAAATCTCTGAGAAATGGATTGGTGCAGATATTACTACTAAGAAGGAATAACTATGACTTATTTAACAGAAACGTTTATCCCATATACAAAAGTATTGACTCCACTGCTTTTAGAAGGATTATGGATTACGATATATGTTTCGGCTTTAGCCTTTCTGCTTAGTGTTATATTGGGAGCTATATTGGCAATTATTCAGCATTTTCACGTAAAAATATTAAGTCAGCTTGCAAAAGTCTATGTATCATATTTCAGAGGTACACCGCTGCTGATTCAGTTGTTTCTGTTTTATTATGGATTACCAATGGTATTTGATGTAATGAAACGATGCCCGAAGACATTTGCGTTGGTGCTGTGTCTGGGACTTAACAGTGCAGCGTATATATCTGAGAGTATACGTGGAGCAATTGAAAGTGTAGATAAAGGACAGTATGAAGCGAGTATTGCATTTGGGTTGACACATTCGCAGATGATGCTGAAGATTATACTTCCGCAGGCAGCTGTTGCAGCAATCCCTCCAATTGTGAATTCATGCCTGGATATTATCAAAATGTCTTCACTTGGAATGACGATTGGTATTCAGGATATTATGGGTGAAGCTCAGTTGACAGCAGCTACATATTACAAGACATTTGAGACATATATACTGGCAGCAGTATTTTACTGGATACTGGCTATTGTATTGGGAGTAGTGCAGAAAAAGGTTGAAAAAGTAATAAGCTCTGCTTATCAGAAATAGTTATGAGGGGGTGTGGATAACATCCCCTTATACATATAGGAGAAACATATGCTTGAAATTAAGAATTTGTCAAAAAGATTTGGAAATCAGCAGGTACTGGATCATATTAGTCTGAAGATTGAAAAAGGAAAAGTAATTGCGGTTATTGGTCCGTCGGGAACTGGTAAATCAACACTTCTTCGCTGTATTAATGTACTGGAAAGACCGGAAGAAGGAACAATCCAGCTGGATGATCAAATGTTTGATTATGAAAAACTTAGCAAGGCAGATATTCAGGTGTTGCGTACACGGACATCCATGGTTTTTCAGAATTCAAATTTATACCGGAATAAAACAGCACTTGAAAATATTACAACTCCACTGACATTGGTAAAGAAGATGCCGAAAGAAGAAGCAGATAAAATTGCATTAGATTTGTTGGAAAAAGTAGGGGTACTGGAAAAGAAAGATGCATATCCAGAGACACTTTCAGGAGGAGAAAAACAGCGTGTAGGAATTGCCAGAGCACTGGCGGTTAATCCGGATATTATTCTATTTGATGAACCAACATCTGCACTTGATCCGGAATTAGTTGCCGGAGTGTTAGATGTTATCAAAGATCTGGCAAAGCAACATACAACGATGTTAATCGTGACACATGAAATGAAATTTGCAAAAAATGTTGCAGATGAAGTTGTTTTTATGGAAGGTGGACACATTGTAGAGATGGGATTGGCGCATGAAGTGTTTGAAAATCCGAAAGAAGAAAGAACCAGACAATTCCTTTCCAAAAATAATGAATAATTTAAAAAGTAAAAAGGAACTCAAATTTAACATTCAAGTGTTGGAAGAGATTTGAGTTCTTTTTTTTATTTTTAAAAGATAGGCCTATGTCAAGATTTCTTGCATAGCCTTGAAAAAAAGGTTATACTCATAAGTATCAGTAAGAGGGAGGTTGCCTTTATGCCAAAACGGTTTTGCACGACAGGAACATGTATTCCGGAAAAAAATTATATGGTAGATATCAGTGGACGGATTGATCGGATTATTCGGGATTATATTGAAAAAGGTCAGTATTTTACAATCAATCGTGCGCGGCAGTATGGAAAGACAACGATTCTTTATTTGTTGGAGCGGCGTCTGAGAGAGAAATACATTGTTCTGAGCCTTAGTTTCGAAGCTGCAGATGAGTATTTTGAATCCATGGGAAGTCTGGCAGAAGGGTTGCTTATGGATATCGGTGAATGTCTGAAAACACAAAATGTAGATGATAATGTTATAGAAGAATGGAATTATCCTCTATTAGAGCGTTTTCCGATGCGTTCATTGGGGATGAAAATCAGTTCTTTGTGCAAGACATGTGGAAAAAAAATCATACTTATGATTGACGAGGTGGATAAAAGTTCGGATAATCAGATTTTTTTATCATTTTTAGGATTGTTAAGAGAAAAGTATCTGAAATGGCAGCAGGGAAAAGATGAGACATTCCAGTCAGTGATTCTGGCCGGGGTCTACGATGTAAAAACATTAAAATTAAAACTACATCCACAAGAAGAGATGAAGTATAACAGTCCGTGGAATATTGCAGTAGATTTTCAGATGGATATGAGTTTTGACTGTGAAGACATCGAATCTATGCTGAAAGAGTATGAATCAGAGCATCGGACAGGAATGCATGTACAGGATATTGCGAGGATAATATACGATTATACTTCGGGCTATCCATATCTTGTTTCCAGAATCTGTCAGATTATAGATGAGAGAATTGTAGGAATAAAAGAGTTTGGAAATGTTTCATCAGCCTGGACGAAGGAAGGGGTTCTGGCTGCGATAAAGATTTTACTAAAAGAACCGAATACTTTATTCGATGACATGACAAAAAAACTGTTAGATTATCCACAGCTGCAAGAAATGCTTCAGAATATTCTTTTTGGCGGAATTGATTTTCCATTTAAAAGAGAAACACCGATGGTTGATCTGGGAGTTACCTTTGGATTTTTAAAAGATAAAAATGGAATTGTTGCAGTTTCCAACCGGATTTTTGAGACACAACTTTACGAAGTATTTTCTGCGGAGAGAGCAATTAATAATAAAATATTTGAGGTAGCAGGGTGAAATGGTAAAGATAGATCTGATCACCGGATTCTTAGGCTCCGGCAAGACAACATTTATAAAAAAATATGCAAAATATCTGAT
>NZ_CAKRAH010000019.1 GCF_934294775.1 uncultured Dorea sp. | reverse complement strand
TTTGATACCTTAGATAGTATTGCTGTTTAATACACTGTTTCATTGTGGCATCCCGGTCCATGAGAAAGCGCTGGTATAAGGGCTGGGTAGCATTCGGAATGAGGCTTAGAAGTAGTTAGAGAGCCTGGATTCCCGTTAACAGAAAGCAAATCCACTGTTTGAGCCAACAGGCGAGTTTGGGTTTGCTTTCTGTTGCTTTTAGGGAATTCAGGCTCTCTTACTACTTCTTGCTTCATGGAGTCGCGGACCAGATCTTATACCAAGGCATACGCAAGGACCGGGAATCCAACCCAAATTAATGTATTAAACAGCAAAAAACTTCTTCTCCCCGGCACGTTTTAATACTCCCTCTATCTTCTGATTTTGCCTTCCGATCACGACTCCCGCATTAATCACTTTTCCACACCGTTCCATAACATCCATTGCTTTTTTTACTGCTGCATCTGACACTGGTTCATATGGCTTTTCCTCTATGATTTCAGCTGCTAAAAGTTTCGCCAGCTGGTAGTCTGTCTCACCCGGATACAGGATTCCTGCAGCAAATGGAATTCCTGCTTTTTGGAGTTTCCGGTAAACCGGAATACCGTTTCCGCAGGATGATAATACCAGAACTTCCGGTTTTCCCTCGACTTTTGGCAGTTCTATGCTTCCAAAACACGGATCGTAAAAGCCGTTATCTATCTTATAGATCTCCCGGATTTTTTCTGATGTAAAAATTTCTTCCGGCGTCCCGTAACCGGCTACCCGGTCACCTTTTACGCACAGGATCTTATCCGACATCTTCTGTGCCAGATCAATCTCATGTAAGGATAAAATGACTGTAATTCCTTTTTCTTTTGCCATGTTTCTCAATATTCCAAGCAGCTCCAGTTTATAGCGGATATCAAGAAATGATGTCGGCTCATCCAGGATCATGATCTCCGGTTCCTGGCAAATGGCTCTTGCGAGCAGTACACGCTGTCTCTGTCCGTCGCTGATTTCCTGAAAATTACGGCTTCCAAGTTCCTGTGCATGCACGGCTTCCATTGCCTGATCTACTTTTAATTCATCCTCTTTTGATAAGATTCCAAGTCTTCCCGTGTATGGATATCTTCCCGTTGCCACCACATCATGACACGTCATAAGCTCCGGCTTCAGACGCTCCGTCAATACCACTGCAATCTTTGTTGCCATATCTTTGTAGGACATTTTCTGTAATTCTTCATTTTCTACATAGACAGAACCGCTGATTGTCTTAAGCTGTCTGGTGATGCTCTTTAATATCGTAGATTTGCCGGCTCCGTTTGGACCGATCAGTGTTACGATTTTTCCTTTTTCGATGCCGATATTGATATCTCTGATCAATGGTTCTCCCCGGTATCCAACCGCAAGTTCTTTTAATTCTACATAATAATCTGCCATTTTACTTTCCTCTCTGTCCACGGACCATCATATATATCACAACCGGAGCTCCAAATATAGATGTCACAGTACTGATATTTAATTCCATCGGGGCAAATGCCATTCTTGCGATCAGATCACAGATCATGCAGAATACCGCACCCCCTATAAAAGTTCCCGGAATCACTACCAGCGGCTTTGATGTCTTCAGTGCATGCTTCACAAGATACGGAACTGCAATTCCAACGAATGAGATAGGTCCCGCAAATGCTGTTACACATGCGGATAATATACTCGATAAAAGAATCAGCGCCACACGGAAAAAGCGGATATTCACCCCCATGCTCTGTGCATATGCTTCTCCCAGCTGATATGCACCGACCGGCTTAGACAGTAACACTGTTAAAACTACCGTAACTCCCACCACGATCAGGGCCACCTCTACATTGCTCCAGTTCATGCCCGAAAAACTCCCCTGTGACCAGCCATGAAGATTTACAATATCCGAATCTTCTGCAAATGTCACGATAAAATCCGTAATTGCAGAACAGATATAGCCAATCATAATCCCACCGACCAGAAGTGTCGCCATATGATGCATTTTTTTAGATAGAAGCAAAATGAACCCCGTCGAAATAAGTGCTCCTGCAAATGCCGCTATGATCAGCGTATATGATGACACGAAGGAATATCTTTCCAGGAAAAATATCATCACAAGTGCTACCATCATCTTTGCCCCGGAAGAAATTCCAAGCACGAACGGTCCTGCGATTGGATTTGCAAAAAATGTCTGTAATAAGAATCCAGACAAAGACAATGCACCACCCAGGATTGCCGCCATCAACACTCTCGGGAGCCTGATCTTCCAGATAATATTCGCCTCTGTACCTTCTCCGCCTCTTCTTGCCAGAATTTTCAGGATCTCCGGTACTGAGATATCTACATTCCCTGTATTAATATTTAAAACCGTCACCACACAAAATGCCGCTGCCAGCACCACAAATACCGCAAAATACCGCGATCTTCGTCTAAGTATTTCTGCCTGAAAGCGGCTTTCTATCCCGTTTTTCTTTTTTACCTGTACTTTTTTTTCTTCATGATTCTCTTTTTTTCTCATATCTTCTAATCTTTCTGCAAAAAAATCAGATGAACCTTTCACCGCCCACCTGATTTTCATTATACGTTATTCTGTCACCTGATACAAGAATGTCATCTCCGATGGATCGCCATCCGTCAGCATCAGATGAATATCTGTAATCAGATTGCCCACGATATCAGTGGCCTGATACAGGGATTTTCCTGTACACCAGACATTTCCATTCTTTACTGCTTTAAAATCTGCAAATAATTCATTCTTAGCGGTTAGTTCCTGTACCGACTGGATCGGGTTGTCAATCGTCGCATTATAGATCAGATAATCCGCATCCTTCGCCTTCGAATAGAATTCTTCCATGGACAGATTCACAGAAGAGCTCTTGCTTTCGGTATTCTTCAAATCCTTAAAAATATACTTGCCGCCTGCAATCTCTATCATCTTCGGAATATAGTCTTTACTGCTTCGTACCACAACGGTTCCATCTGTACTTACGAAGAAATATGCAACCGTCTTGCCTGTATTTTTAAAGTCCTTCAGTTCTTCAATAATTTCCGCCTGCTCTTCAAAGAATGTATCTGCCGCGTCTTCTTTATTCAGCATCGCCGCATACGCTTTGATCCACTCTGTTCTTCCAAGCGGATGGCCTTCGTAACTGGAACGGTCAATAAAAACCGGGATGTCCAGATCTTCGATCATCTCCTGTACCTTTGGCGTATGAAGAATCATCGTAGATTCAATGGCAAGATCACAATCCTCTTTAATCAGCATCTCATAATCCGGTTCACTGTATTTTCCAGCAAAGAGGATATCACCTGCTTCCATTGCTTCTTTTGCATGCTCTACATACCAGTCAGAAGCCTGTGCCCCCGACATCCGTATATGATCCAGACCATCTATCGAGTCAAATAATGCCATTGCCGACGTTGCTGCCAGATAAATATGATCCAGCGGCTGCTTTAAAACTATGATATCCCCGTCCAGGCCTTTTGGTGCTTTCTTTCCTTCCGGGACGATCAGATACTGTCTGTCATCTTTGACATCCAGAAGTTTATAGCCGCCTTTATAATAGAAGACATTGAATTCTGTCGCATATGTAAGGTTCATGGTCTTCTGATATTCCAGTCCTTCTATTTCCGGTGCTTTTTCTTTATTGGAAGTGCTCTTATTTGAAGAACTTTTTTTTGCACTATCTTCTGTCTGTGTCTCTTTTGACACTCCGGATGCCTGACCGCTTCCACATCCGGTCAATGTCCCGGATGCAAGTAGCAATGTACTTAACAACACACACAGTGCCCTGTATCTTTTTTGCTTCATCTTTTTCTCCACTTTATACCCATAAATTTTCATGTTCTATATTCAGAATCTGTCGTGAAAATGCTTTCTACCAAATGCACATCTCTATTTACTTCTTTGTGGATTCTTCATCAACCTCTGTTACATGCTCTGGCATCCAAGAAGCACTTCATATACTTTTTCCCATTCCTGTTTTGCCTGTTTGCCTTTTTCATCTTTGGAACGGTCTACAATTACCGGTATTTTCAGCATCGTCATCTTTTCTGTCATCTTCTGATAACTTGTCATTTTCTTTTTGACTGCTTTTTTGCTGCTTCCTTCTTTTGGCAGAATGCCCGATGAAACAATTGCAAGATCACTCTGTGCTTTTACCAGCTTTTTATAATCCAGCTTCCCGGAAGTTCCTGCGTAGAGGACTTCTTTTTCTCTCATCTTACCTTTTATGGTATCGTTCTTGCATTTTTTTGCTTTCATACCGACTGCCGATACACGTTCTGTCTGATTCAGCTTTTCTAATATAGAAAGCACATGGTTCGTTCCGGCATAGATGCTCTTTGTATCCGGGCGCAATACGATAACTTCTTTATCGAGTCCTGCCGGAATCTCTGCATTTTCAGGAACGATCAGGTATTTTACAACCTGTGCCTGATAAAGATCTGCCTGTTCCTGCTCTGCAGGATTCAAGCCGTTTGCTGTACTGTTTTTCTTTTTCTTTTTCTTAGTATTCTTTTTCGATGTTTTCTTAGATTTTTGCGTAGTCTTCTTAGCTGTTCCGGATGTTTTTTCCGTCTTCTGGCTTTCTGCCGCTTCCGTACGGCCCGTTCCCTGACTTAAATCAATCTCAAGCAATGTAATTCCCTGATCATAATTATAGATTTTAAAATATTTTGCATGTTCCACTTTTGTCTCAGACTGATACTCAAGACCGATGATCTGTGGTGCTTCTTCATCCAGCTTCTGGTTCGCTGCTGCTGATTTTTTACTTCCGTCTGCGTTCGTTCCTGCTCCTATTACGGTAACATTTTTTCCGGCTGTTGCTTCTTTTCCGCCTGTCGCTGCCGCTGCCAGATATACGAAGATACTGTACTGGATTTCATGAGGTGTTGACATTGCTGTCGTCATACCAATGATTGTATTGTTCTTATTCAGCGCCACCGGAATTACAAATGTTGTGGATCTTGCACCTTTTTCGCTTGGATAGTATGTATTTCCATTGGCCTTTACATACTGATAATGCTGACTGCTGAATACCAGTGTTGCATATGCCTGCCCGCCTGTTACAGTAACCTTGCTGCAACTAATGCTTACCTTTCCTGTTCCACCTGACCATGAAAAACTGTCTGGTGTGTATACACCATCTTTTAATCCAGTCGAACTATTGACCTGTGCCGTTGATTTATTCAGATCTGCTTCTGATTTTGATACAGTATCCGGCTGGCCATTATTCACACTGCTTCCTGCGCTGTTTCCGCTTCCGTTATTTCCAGAGCCTGCATTTCCACTTCCATTCGAACCCGTATTTCCATTTCCTGTACCTCCATTTCCAGGAGTCAGTGTTCCGTTTCCATTTCCAGATCCGCCAGGATTTAAAGAGCCGTTTCCATTACCGGATCCATTGTCGGAGATTTTTTTCATTCCCTCTGAATGGAAGGTCAGTGTTCTGGTATCCCATTTATTACTTTTCGTTGTATGGACTACTATATCCATTGTCTTATCCAGTTCTTCTACCGGAATTTTAAATGTATACTGTTCTGCCAGCAGATTCTCCGGAAGGATCCAGTGTGCCTCATCATTTGGTGCATCTTCGATACTTCCAAGATAGAGACGGTTATATCCCTGTCCACTCAACGTAACGGATGCCGTCATCTGTCCATTCTGTACCTGCATTGTACAGCTTACGACGCGGAACATCTTACCGCCTGCTTCTGCATTTACTTCATAAATTCCATCTTCAATAATTCTTCTTGCAGATTCTGATGAAAATGTAAGCGTTCTGTCATACCACTGATCTTTTCTTATAGAATGTGCAGCAACGGCAATCTCTTTATCCAGACTTTCTACCGGGATTCTATATGTGTAGTTTCCTTCTGCATCCGCTGCATAATGAATGCACTGTGCATCTGTTGCCTGCGCTGCTTCTTCTGCAGTCCCCATGTATAACTTATCATATCCGGTACCGCTTAACGTAATCACTGCATACATTTTACCGTTTTCTGATGTCAGTATACAATTTGTTACTTTGAACATTGTACTGCTGGATGTTACATCTACATGATAGCTTCCGTCTGTCAGTACTATTTCTTCCGGATCGGACGGTCCTGGTTCCGATGGGTCTGCCGGGTCTGTCGTTCCCGGATTGGATGGCTCTGTCGGATCTGTTGTTCCCGGTTCTGACGGAACTGGTCCGGTTGGTTCTTTTCCTTCTGAAAGCTTTACATTCAGACTATACTGCGTATAAGATCCCATCTTTTCTACATAACCTACGACCGCCATCTCTTTATTCAGATCTACTGGGATATCAAATGCACTGGTTCCTTCTGCACTGTCAGCTCTTTTCTCATATTCCTGAATGGTTCCTGCAACATTTATCCATATTTTTGGATAACCGTCACTTGAAAATACAACTCTTGCAGTTGCTTTTCCATCTTTTACCGTAATGCTCTCACATGTGATCGAAGTTCTCTTAGAACCACCGATTGCCGCCTCATCCGGCTGATATACACCATCTTTAAAGTTTCCTGCTTCTGCCGTAATCTCCGGAAGTTTTGCCAATGCTTCCTGCTTCTTTGCATCTTCTTCCGAATTATCAGCTTCGTTTGCATCTGCTCCGGCTTCTGTCTGATCTGCTCCGTTCTCCACCTGCCCGGAGAGATTTCCAGTCTGTGTAGCAGCGTTTTCCTTTGCATCTGCATTGTTCTGTACATTATCAGCGCCAGATGCATCGTTTACCGTATTTTGTTCCTGACTGTTCTGATCTGCTGTCTGAACTTCTGACTCCTGTGCTTCTGATGCAGAGTCTGCCGCCTGTGTTGTCTCTGTCTGCTGGTCTGCCTGTATTTCTTCTGCATATACACCCGGCACTGGTGTTAATGTCATTGACGCTGCTATAAAAAGCGCCAGAAAACGTTTTGAATTGTGTTTCATAATACTTTCTTCCTCTTTGGATACATATTTAATTAGGCGCAAAAAAACCCTCCCACGAAATAAATACATTTTCGTAAAAGGGTATAAAATCACCATACATACTGGCAATCTATGTACAACCAATTACTCGTGGTCCGGAATTTCTTCCATGTACACTACAGGCAGGTCTCCTGACTTACAGATCTTTACAGCAAATCTTAAGTCTTCCCGTAATACCAGTGACTTTTGAATTCTTTCATGATTTTCTCTGATTTGCTGCTCCCTGCTTACAGTGACGAGTTCGCACAGGACTTTCACCTGTTTCCCTTTTCACCGGCCCGGACCTTTGTATGTCTGATAAGACTCCTTCATATCATCCGGCCGACACCTGCAGTTTGTCATTCATTTTTATTCTTTTCCTGTCAACGATACCACATGTCCGGAAAAAATGCAATCTCCAGAGCATGTCTGAAAATGCTTTCTTCAAGATATGTACCACGCTCCAGAGTGTGTCTGAAAAATCTTTCCTGCAATCTAGCCAAGATTCTGTTTCTGGACCGTTTCTTTTGCCTGATACTTTTCAAAGGAATGAAGTATTTCCTCTTCATTTTCTCCCTCGATAACCAATATCATCTTCTTTCCTAATGTAACGGTCATCATCCCCATCACAGACTTTCCATCGATGATGAGTTTGTGAGCCACATCCTCAATCAGTGTATCTGCCTCTGTCCTCTGACACATACTCGAAAATTCTACAAGCTGCTCTGGTGTCTGGAATTCTACATTCATCTTTACCATTTTTTATGTCTCCTTTCGTGTGTATGAACCATTTCTTTTGTACCGGCTCTTTTAAGACCCTTTCCATAAAAAATATAAGTCAGTATACTACGTTTTGTCTTTTGTGGGAATATATTTTTTTATTTCTTAGCATTGTCTTTTCGCTCCAGATATATTATACTTAGTTAACATTTATGATATAGTAATTCATATGTCTATATCATTTTTATATTATGATATCTCAGGAGGCCCCTCATGATTACTTACGATTATTACCGGATTTTTTACCATGTAGCCCAGCATCACAGTTTTACGAAAGCTGCGGAAGTACTTCACAATAACCAGCCTAATATTACACGCTGTATGAACAATCTCGAGACCGAGCTTGGCTGTCATCTGTTCGTACGCTCCAACCGCGGCGTCTCCCTGACGCCGGAAGGCCAGAAGCTTTTTGACCATGTAGCGATTGCATTCGAGCAGCTGGAACTGGGCGAATCTGAACTAAAACGCGACCAGAGTCTTACAAGCGGCCTGATCTCTATCGGTGTCAGTGAAAATGCGCTCCGTCTCATGCTGCTTTCCAAACTCGAAGCCTTTCACAACCGTTATCCACATGTCCGGTTAAAAATATCCAACCATTCCACGCCACAGGCGATTGCCTCTTTGGAAAGCGGACTGGTAGACTTTGCGGTCGTAACAACTCCGCTCACGATCCAGAAACAGTTCCAGAAAGTCTCTCTTGGCTCTTTCCGGGAAATTCTGATTGCCGGACCGAAGTACCAGGAGTTAACCACACATGTCTGTGCACTGGAAGAACTGGTCAAATATCCTTTTGTCTCTCTGGAAAATAATACCAGTACCAGAGATCTGCATATCCAGTACTTTTCTTCTCATGGTCTGCCGTTCCGTCCGGACCTTGAGGTTACTTCTACCGACCAGTGCCTTGCTATGATCCAGCATAATCTTGGTATTGGCTTTTATCCGGAGAAACTGGCCGAAGGACCTCTGAAACGTGGTGAGATCATACAGATTCATCTAAAAGAATCACTGCCGGCCAGACATATCTGTCTGATCCGGAACAGCTTCAGACCGCAAAGTATCGCCACCCAGAAATTAATCGAGACACTGATCCGCATCTAGCTGCGGGTCAATGTCTCTTTTTTTTGCGCCTCTATATCCATAAACATCAACAAGAAGCTGACGATCAGAAGTCCACAGGATACCCATATCATACGAATTCCGTAATGTGCAGACAGATTTCCGCCAATCCCGGCTCCAACCGCAAACAGAAATATAATTCCAAAATAATACATTGCCTGCCGCAGCTGCTCCGGTCTTCGTTCTCTCAGATAGAATGACAACGCCGCCGTTCCGCTTCGTAAGTTTCCGATACACATCGTACTTGCGTAAGAGAATCCATTTACCTTCCGGAAACTCTGTACCTGCATTGCACAGGCAAAGGATACCAGAACGGTAGCAAGCATATTTCCCTGCTGCGGAATAAATCCGACAATGAACAAAATGATGATCTCTGCCCCCAGGATTCCCTGTCTCCAGTGAATCCGCTTTGCATATTTGTATCTGTTCTGGATCTGCTCTGCAATCAGCACCCCCAGTGCAAATGCAAACAGCGGAAATAAATATTTTAACCCTGCCATCCATTTTCCCTTCATAAAGTTCTGACTCATCAGCACAACATTTCCCGTCTGGGCATTCGAAAATACTTCATTCCTCGTATTGTACGTGTACGCATCCTGAAATCCGCCGGACAATGCAAGAAATGCACTGCAAATGAATGCTTCCGACATCTGCTTCCCGGTAAACAGTCTCTCCCATACTCCCATTATGTTCCATCTCCTTCGTATAATCTACGATAACTAAACAGGGGGAATTGTTTCTTAGCATTTCAGCTTCTAAAACCATCCCCCTCAGCAGATTATTATACCCAATAACTTTCCGAATGTGAAACGTATATTTAATATGTTGTCTATATGTTTTTTATATACTAATCGTTCCAGATTTCTTCTGCAACTTCTTTTACGAATGCAACTTTTTTCCACTGTTCTTCTTCTGTCATAACATTTCCTTCTTCAGTAGAAGAAAATCCGCATTGCGGACTCAGGCAAAGCAGATCTTTTGCTACATACTTTTCTGCCTCTTTGATTCTTTCCTTTACTTCTTCTTTATCTTCCAGTTCCGGGAATTTTGATGTGATCAATCCCAGTACAACTTTCTGTTCTTTGATATAACGAAGTGGAGAAAAATCTCCCGATCTTTCTGAATCATACTCCAGGAAGAATCCATCCACATTACAATGCCCAAATAAAGTCTCTGCAACTGGTTCGTATCCACCTGATGAGAACCATGTGGATCTAAAATTACCTCTGCAGATATGCATTGTGATTGTCATATCTTCTGGTTTTGCTTCCAATGCCAAATTGATCATATTTACATAAGATTTTGCAATCTCATCCAGATCAAAGCCTCTCTCTTTATATATTTTTCTCTTTTCTGCATCACAGAATTCTCCCCATGAAGTATCATCTAACTGAAGGTATCTGCATCCTGCATCATAAAATGCCTGAATTGCCTTCTGATATGCAATTGCAATATCATAATACAGATTTTTCATATCCTGATAACGTTCAATCGGTGTGTACTCTTCTGCACGTACACAACAGATCAGGTGCAGCATAGATGGGGAAGGAATTGTCATCTTACAAAGTGTATCTCCTGCTATACACTTCAGATATTCAAAATGTTCCAGGAATGGATGATTTCCAAAATCAATCTTATCTGTAATCTTAAGTGTTGCTGCTTTTGGCTGATGTCCTTTAAAATGTACAGACCAATGCTCCGCCTTGATTTCCTCTACACCTTCCAGATCTGCAAGGAAATCCAGATGCCAGTATCTTCTTCTGAATTCCCCGTCTGTAACTGCCTGAAGTCCAATCTCTTTTTCCTTTTCTACCAGTTCTTTAATCGCTTTATCTTCTGTCTCTTTTAACTGTTCCTCTGTGATCTTTCCTTCTGCAAGTTCTGCTCTTGCATCCTTAAGATACTCCGGACGTAAAAAACTTCCTACTACGTCATAACGAAATGGTGCCTGTTTACTCATGCTTTATATCCTCCTATACTTTAGAGCATATCTGAAAAATCTTTTTTCAGACAACTTCCAGCTCGTTTTCTCTGATAAAAAGTATAACTCATCTGTTTTTTTATGTATAATACAAAAAAACGGCAGTTTGTCATAGTTTTAAGCTATAGCAAATTGCTGTTTTTACTATTTTTCCTGCATTCCGCCCGTGTATTTTTTCAGCGCTTCCATATATACCTTCCCGTATCTGCTTAAGCTTACATCCTTACGGACAATTGTCCCAATCCGCATATATTCATCCACCAGAAGTGGTTTCCCTATAATGTTCTCTCCATTAAGTTCTTTACTGATTACTCCAGAGCTTACCGTATATCCATCCAGCCCCACTGCCAGATTGAATAATGTTGCCCTGTCCCTAACTTTGATATTCTTATTCCTGTCCAGTGTACTTAATATTTCTTCCGAAAAATAAAAAGAATTATAATCCCCCTGCTCAAATGACAGGTACGGATATTCTTCCAGATCTTTAAGAGTCAGCACTTCTTTGTCTGCCAGAGGATGCTTCGAGCTGATAAATACATGCGGTTTTGCAACAAATAATTCTTCAAATTTCAGATCATTCTGACGGATCAGTTTCATGATGACCGTCTCATTCTGCGACGAAGTATACAGGATCCCAATCTCACTTTTCAATTTTGCCACGTCCTCGATGATCTCATAAGTCTGCGTCTCTCTTAATGTAAAATCATATTTTCTCGCATCAAACTTACGGATCACATCTACAAATGCATTGACCGCAAAAGAATAATGCTGACACGACACAGAGAATCTCGGATTCCGTTCATTTACATTCAGATATCTTTCCTGCATAAGACCGACCTGATCCAGGATCTGTCTTGCATAAGCAAGGAATTCATCTCCCTCAGCAGTAATCGTAACCCCCTTATTCGTACGGTGAAAAATCGTAACCTGCATCTCCTGCTCCAGTTCCCGGATTGCGTTGGTAAGGCTCGGCTGGGAAATGAACAGTTCCTTCGCAGCTTCACTTATGGTTCCTTTTTCCGCTACCATGGTAATATATCTCAATTGCTGCAATGTCATAAGCTTCTTCCCCCCTATAACATATAAATCAGCGCATTACAGATACATGCCGCAATATTACTTCCGCCTTTTCTTCCCCTTGCCACAATATACGGTATATCCTCAAGTGTCAGGATCAGTTCTTTGGACTGTACCACATTGACGAATCCTACCGGTACACCGATCACAAGCTCTGGTTTGATCCGTCCGTTTCTGATAAGTTCATACAGATGGATCAATGCTGTCGGTGCATTTCCAATCGCAAAGATTAGTTTTTCGTCCAGTTCACATGCTTTTTCCATACTTGCAACAGCTCTTGTTGTTCCATTCTTTTTTGCAGCCTGCGCCACATCTTCATCCGACATAAAGCAATACACCTGTCCGCCGTACTGTTCCAGTCTTTTTTTGTTGATGCCTGATTTTCCCATCTGTGTGTCTGTCACGATAGACGCTCCATTTCTGATTGCATCCAGCGCCTTTTCCACCGCATGCTCTGAAAATACCAGATTCTTTGCATAATCAAAATCTGCACTTGTATGGATACATCGCTTTGTGATAGGGGCCTGGATATCCGGAAGGAATATTTTCTCCTGCTTCAGTTCCTCTGTGATGATCTCAAAACTTCGTTTTTCAATCTCTGTTGGTAGTACATTTTCGATTTCTATCTTTGTCTGTGTATGATTTTTATCCGTGACATTTTCTATTGTTTCCAATGTGTATGATCTTCCTTTCCTGCGCATCCCTATAATTTCATATATCTGATCCATATCAAGATGTTTCCTTAATGTATCTGCCAGCAGATCATACTGACTTTCCTTAAATGTCTTAAGATCCACTCCCTGAATCTCTTCCATCGAAAGTCCCTTCTTTTCTGCCAGCGTTTTTACAATCTCTGTCACCACTTCTTCTTTGTCGAAGATTCCATGAATATAAGTTCCATATGCATTGTCATGGGAAATACCGTCCATTCCTGTTTCTTCCATATTCCCGTGACATACACCATTTCCATTATGCTTCTCTTCTAGCCGTCTGGCTGTTTTCGCACTGCCATCCTTCTTTCTGTCTTTCACCGTATCATGAATTTGATTCATTGGACTGCCTTTCAAAAGTCTGGTCTGTCCCATATGGATCTCGTATCCTTCAAACTCCACATTCTGAAGCCCTTCCAGTATCCCTTCCACATGTACGAACCGTCCGTTGATCCTTGTTCTTGTCTTTTCTGTGGTAAATGTAGTCTCTACCGGAAGCAACCCGAATCCTTTCATGCTTCCACCATCTTCCACACCCTCTGGATCACTGAGTGTCTGTCCAAGCATCTGATAACCACCGCAGATTCCCCAGACGACACAGCCTTTTGCATGTGCTTTTAAAATTTTTCCTTCCATTCCGCTCTGTCTTAACCACTTCAGATCTCCCATGGTATTTTTTGTTCCTGGTAAGATGATCATATCCGGTTCTCCAAGCTCTCTTGGATTCTTTACATATCTTAAGTTTACCCCCGGAGCATTTTCAAGCAACATAAAATCCGTAAAATTCGAAATTCTTGGCGTCCGGATCACAGCAATATCTACCAGTCCTATCGCTTCACCAGATACATTTCCACCTTTTCCACCTTCAAAGCGCTCAGTAAGGCTATCCTCATCTTCAATCTCCACCTGCATATACGGAGTCACTCCAACCACCGGGATCTGCCCACGTTCTTCTAACATCACGATTCCCGGATCCAGAATCGTCTTATCTCCCCGGAATTTATTGATGATCAGCCCTTTTACCCGTTGTTTTTCATCCTCTTCCAGAAGCATCAGTGTTCCCAGAAGCTGGGCGAATACCCCGCCTCTGTCGATATCACCGACTAAAAGTACCGGAGCATCCACCATCTTCGCAAGTCCCATATTGACGATATCATCTTTTTTCAGATTGATCTCCGCCGGACTTCCGGCTCCTTCGATCACGATGATGTCATTTTCTTCTTCCAGCTTGTGAAATGCTTTCATAATATCCGGTACCAGCTGCTTTTTATATGCGAAATATTCTCTTGCACTCATATTCTTAAGTACTTCGCCATTAACGATCACCTGTGATCCCACATCATTCGTTGGCTTTAACAGGATTGGATTCATCTCTACCTGTGGCGGAATCCCTGCTGCCTCTGCCTGGACCACCTGTGCTCTTCCCATCTCAAGTCCGTCCTCTGTGATAAATGAATTCAGTGCCATATTCTGGGATTTGAACGGTGCCACCTTATATCCGTCCTGTCTGAATATCCTGCAAAGGCCTGCGCACAGCAGACTTTTTCCTGCATTGGACATCGTTCCCTGTATCATAATCTTTCCAGCCATGTTATCAACCTTTCATTTTCTTCTTCTGTACGTACTGCCACCCGGTAATACCCTTCTTCCAGTCCTTCATAATTCTGACAATCCCGGATCAATAGTCCTTCATGTAATGCCTTTTCATACAGACCCTTTTTCCCATGAAAGAATATATAATTTGCTTCCGATCCATATACCTGATAGCCGTGCATTTCCATCCGCTCTATCATCCACTGCTTCTGTGTCCGGATAAATTCTCTGGTATCCTTCAGATATTGCCCGCAATCTGTAAGAGCAGCTACGCCGGCTTCCTGTGCCATCACCGATACATTCCACGGCTGCAGCATCGCCCGCATCTTCATTCTCAACATTTCATTCCCACACAGGGCATATCCAAGTCTTACCCCCGGCATACAAAAAATCTTTGTAAATGCTTTGATGATCACAAGTTCCGGATACTCTGCTATCAGATCCCTGCACTCGTATCTTCCCGGGTCATCCAAAAAATCAATGAAGCATTCATCCAGTACCAGTACTGCCCGGCACTGCTTACACGCTTTCATCACTTTTATCAGCAGTTTCTTTTCTGTCGTCTGCCCTGTCGGGTTATTCGGATTGCATAAGAAGACCATGTCTGTCTCTTCTGTGATCTTCTCCAGAATATCTTCTCCGATACGGAATTCATTTTCTTCTTTTAATCTATAATAATCGGTCTCTGCGTCCACGGTACGAAGTGCCCGTTCATATTCCGAAAATGAAGGAGCTGTTATCACTGCCTTTTTGGGCCTTACGGCCATAACAACAGCAAAAAAAAGCTCTGCAGCACCGTTGCCGCAGAGTATCTTTTCTTTTTCAATTCCTTCATATCCACTGATGGCTTCCCGGAGTCTGTCGCATCTGACATCCGGATAGTGCATGATCCTGTCTGCACTTTCCCTGACTGCCATCCGTACACCTTCGGGAGCTCCCAGTGGATTACTGTTCACAGAATAGTCTGTAACAGACGGATTACGGTATATATCTCCGCCATGAACTGTCTCTGTATATTCTTTCAACTGTTCTTCTCCTGTGCGGCCACGCCGCTTCTCTGCTATTTTGCTACAATCATATTACTCACTTTGTGCAAAATAGTCAACCGGATCTTATACCTGAATCCTTGTTGCTGCATCGCTGCTGATCGCAATCCTTTTTTCACCATGTCTGATGATGAGCCCGCTTCCATAGTTCTGAATCACTGTGATCTCACTGCCTTCGTTAATCTTATATTGACGAATCATATCCAGTACTTCCGGAATTCCGAACATCCATTTGATTGTGTAGTTCCCTGGAACTGCCTGTGACAATGCCTGCATAACTAACACCTTCTTTACTTCTTTTTATTATTGTAAATTGCGTCTGCTATGTTAGTCAACAAGAACATTGTTTACACAATTCTAACTTTTTATTCTTTATTTACAGAATTTTTATGATAATAAATATCAATATCAGCATGACAGCATATCTTCTGTAAACGAAAACATACAGATTGCAGAAATCTTTTCTGACATCCTATTATAAAATGAGTATCAGTCCTGTTTTTAAAAGAATTCCTGCAACAAGTGATAAAACCGACGTCGCATACAACAGCGTATGGGATCTCCTGATATCTTCTGTCTCAATCTCTCTTACTGGATCTCCTATGGCCGGCTTTTTATGCAGTACTCCAAAGTACCATGCATCTCCCGCAAGCTGCACATCCAGCGCACCGGCCATCACTGCCTCTGTCTGCGCCGAGTTTGGACTTTTATGATTATAACGGTCTCTTTTGAATATTTTTGCTGCATTCTTTCCATCCATTCCGCTTATATATGCCGCCAGGATCATAAGAACTGCCGATATCCTTGCAGGTACATAATTCACGATATCGTCAAGCTTTGCAGCCGCCGTTCCAAAATACTGATATTTCTCATTCTTATAACCTAACATGGAATCCATCGTATTGACGGCCTTATATGCGAATCCAAGAACCGCACCACCGATCAGCATATAGCATAGCGGCGCAATGATCCCATCCGAAGTGTTTTCTGCAACGGTCTCAACAGCCGCTTTGGTAACGCCTTCTTCTGTCAGATTCTGGGTATCTCTTCCTACGATCATCGATACCGCTTTTCTTCCAGCCTCAAGTCCTTCTGTCTTTAACGCTGTATAGACTCTGTCGCTTTCAACTTTCAGGGATTTCGTAGCAAGAATCTGATAACACCAGAAGCTTTCTATGATAAGACCAATCTGCCAGAATTTCTGATAGGCAATATGCAGAACCAGTGCAGGCAGAGCTGTACTGACTGATACCACCACAATCACGAGTATCACACCGCCGGTTCGTTCTCCTGCCTTACTTTTCGGAAGGCAGCTTCTTATAATTCGTTCCATTCCCGAGATCAGATGTCCGATCAGGCGCACCGGATGATACAGCCACCTTGGATCCCCGAACATCAGATCCAGTAAATAGCCAATTACAAGTGCCACCGTCATATAGATCATTCTCTGTAATTCTAAGTTCATATCCTTCTCCATTCTTCACCTGGTAATCATAATAACTTCCGGCTGACTGCCCGTCTTCTCCACGGGCATATTCTTCCATAATACTCATAACCGTTCCTCCATGGGCCACGACTGCGATTCGTGCCCAGCTATGTTGCAGCGCATCCTTAAGCACGTCCCGGAAGCAGTTCCTTGTACGCTCTGTAAATCCTTCCCGGCTTTCGCCATCTGGAAACGGAAGCTTTCCGCCACTGTCAATCCATGCCTGATACTGCATATCCCCGGACAATTCTATATAATTATGGTTCTCAAATCTTCCAAAATCACATTCCCGCAGATCTTCCATAATGCTATATTTCCCTTCCATCATCATCTGCGGATAGATGATCTCTGCACTCTGTATACACCGTTTCATCGGACTTATATAGATATGCGCAGGCTTTGGATATCTGCCCGAATACTCTTTCAGGAGTTCTATTCCTTCGGCACATAAGGGTTCATCCGTTGTCCCGATATAGCGTTTTTCTTTATTTCCTTCCGTCATGGAATGACGGATCAGATAAATCTCCATTCGTTTTCCCCCGTCTTTACCCTTTGATCAGCTGCCCGATTCCACAGGTAACACGATAAACTTTTTCCGAAAATGCCGCAAGTTCTGTACACACTCTTCCGGTCGTCTCGCGGTATTCCCGTTCCACCTTATCGATTGGAACGATTCCATATCCAATCTCATCTGTAACGATGATCAGCTCCGGATTCTCTTTTGTCAGCACCTTTGCAAGATGCTCTGCCGATTCTCCTGCTCTTATCATTCTTTCAATATAATGATGGAATCCGACGATTCCCTGCGCTGATTTTAATTCTTTCTCACTACACGACTTTCCATCTGCCCAGATGATATCCGGGTACAGCTCTTTTGCAAATGTATGCTTACCCTGATATGCGCCACCAATAATCATGATCATAGCTTATTCCTCTTTCTCTATCCTTTAGTAATTCCTTTTTCTGCGCATTATCAACAGCCGTTATAATATCCCGCTCACAACGACTGTTACAAATGCCATCAAAAGCTCACAGACCTGCAGGAAGTACCCGCACAGATCCCCTGTTACACCTCCAAAGTTCTTCATTGCCATATGATGATAATATCCAAATACACCAAACGCCGTAATCACACACGCAACACCTGTGATTCTTCCTGTATAAACCATGATTACAGCAAGCACGATCACATAGAGCATCAGTACTATCTTCGTAATCTTCTGCGATGCATGTTCCGAAAAGTCTGCGACCATTCCTTTCTTTCTCGCCTGTGGAAATGTTACCACAGACAATCCACTAAGACTTCTGGATAACATAAAACTCCATGCAATTACCTGCATACTTTCCACATTCAAAGCCGAATACACACCGACATACACCAGAAAATACACGCTGCACGAAATAATCGCAAATGCACCGGCATGGGAGTCTTTTAATATCTCAAGTCTCCGTTCTTTCGTCTGCCATGAACTTAAAGCATCCTGCGTATCCAAAAAACCATCCAGATGAATCCCTCCTGTGATAAAGACCGGAAGCAGTACCAGAAAGATCGTAAAAAACAACCCATATCTTCCCATTCCATTCATACCGGCATCTGCATTCTGATATCCTTCGATCCGGCCGGCCAGACGGTATACTCCATAAGACAGAAGTCCGATCACACCGCCGATCCACGGGAAGAAGCACATGGCATATGCTTTATTCTCATCGGTCCACTCGCTGCGCGGCATAGGGATCCTGCTGTACATGGAGAATGCGATTTTAAAACTGTTCCATAACTTCTTTATTTTCATATCTTGCTTCCTTTCAACTGTACCGGAATTCCATACACGACTTCCGTCACGCAGTCTGCCATCTTTGCAAGCTCCTGATTGATGCATCCGATACATGCTCTGTATTCTTCCGTCTCCTCACTGTAGCCATTGATATCCGAATTCACTTCATTCGTTACGATCACCAGTCGTTCTGTCTGTCCAGCCAGGCTCCGTACTCCCTGCACCACTCTTTTTACCGTTTCTTCTGGCCCGGTTACCTTATCTTCCCTATACAGTTCATTCGCTGTCAGATTGGAAATGCATTCAAGCAAAATCCCCTTATTCTCCGGAACCTGCACCTTATACATATCCGTATATTTCTCAATTGTCCGAAAGCCCTTTCCGGCTCTTAATCTGTGATGTCTTTCAATCTTCTTTTTTGTCTCTTCTGTATACGGCATCATCGTCGCCACATAAATAAGGGGCAGCAGATCCTTTTGCCCCCCACTTTGTTCCATCAACCAGTTTTCGGCGTATTCCGATTTTCCGCTTCCACTTCCACCAGTTACCAGATGTATCATTATTTTTCACCTAATTCTTCATAATCTTTGATATCATTATCCGAAAATGTACTCATCTTCTGATATACCTCTGCTGCCAGATCAAGCACCGGAAGGTAAGCCACCGCACCGGTTCCTTCCCCCAGACACATATCCGCGCATAACGGTGCTTCCATCTGCAAAGCGTTTAACACCTTCTGCATTCCCGGTTCCTTTGACATATGCGAAACGATCAGTGCATCTCTTGCCGCACTGCACATCTTTACCGCCGCAAGTGCCGCAACCGCAGATATAAATCCATCCACAACAACCGGTATCCTGTATATTGCCCCTCCAAGATACACACCTGCCATCCCTGCCAGATCAAATCCCCCGACCTTTGCAAGAACATCAACTGCATCTGCCGGATCCGGTCTGTTCTTTTCAATTGCAGTTTTTATCACATCGATCTTACGCTTCAGTCCCTCATTCGTAAGTCCTGCGCCTCTTCCTGTCATAATCTCCGGATCTTCATCCAGCAATACAGCTGCCACTGCGCTGCTGGTCGTTGTATTTCCGATTCCCATCTCGCCGGTTGCAAGGATCTGATATCCGGCCGCCTTCTTTTCTTTTACCTGAAGGATTCCTGTCATAATGGCTTTTTCTGCCTGTGCTCTTGTCATTGCCGGTTCTTTTGCCATATTTCTGGTTCCATATGCGATCTTATAATCCGGCACCTTCGTATCCGTAACCATTCCGATATCTATCGGAAACAGATCGACACCTGCCTTTTTACACATGATTGCCGCACTCGTATTACACGTCAGGAAATTCTCTGCAACAATCGCCGTCACATCCTGTCCGGTCTGTGTCACCCCTTCTTCTACCACTCCATTATCCGCACACATAACGATCAATGCCTTTTTACCAATCACAACATCCGTACTTCCGGTAAGAGCAGCAATACGCATGATATGATCTTCTAATTTTCCCAGACTATGCAGTGGTTTTGCGATACTGTTCCATTTTTTCTGTGCTTGTTCTCTTATCTTTGCATCTGCCGGACGGATGTCTGACAGCATCTGTTGTAAGTTCTTATCCTGTTGTTCTTCCGTCATTTTTCGAACCTCTTATCCTGTCATGTATTTTGTTTTATCTTATTCTTACATTACATTTTCAATCTACAGAACCTGCCACCGACAGCTTCTCTTGTATACTTAATTATTCAGATTATCACAAATACATTATTTTTTGCTCTTCTTCTTTTTTATTTATATCTTCTGCAGGCTTTTATAAATACTTCCGGTAGCTTTTCATTTCCATAATAATGTATATGTGGATACCCCGCCAGCATAGTATCTGTGCTGATCATGCATTTCCACGAACGCTTTGACATTGGCTTTTTTGCAAGAAATGCTTCTCCGCACGCATCAGAATCATAATAATGGAATTCATGTGCCGGTATCTTCCCGACATCCTGACCGAATACAGTTCCGCCCTCCAGTGTAATATAGCCAAATCTCCGAAGCGAACCTGTATGATAGCTTTTTCCACTTAATGCACCGGCTGTCTGAAATTTATCCCCTTTTTCATCTTCGATAAACTCCTGAAGGTACATGAAGCCGCCACATTCTGCCATGCATGGCATTCCTCCCTCCAGCGCTTCTTTTACAGACCTTAGCATGGTCTGATTCTGGCTTAATTTTTCTGCATAAAGTTCAGGATACCCTCCATAGAATATAACCCCGGATATATCCTCCGGAAGACATTTATCATGCATTGGCGAAAATGGTACAATCTTAGCTCCAAGCTTTTGCAAAATATCCAGATTATCCTCATAAATGAAGCAGAAAGCTTCATCTATAGCGACACCTATTCTTATTTTTCCAACGGATTCTTCTTTCCACTGTATATTTGCATCTTCCTGTAAATATTCCCGTTTTTCTCTTTCTACATCGTTCTCCTTCCGACTATAGATTACCTGCTCACTTTGATCTGCTTCCTTCTTTTCCCCGTCATACGCAAAATCTTCTGCACTGTGCGCAAGCTCCTGTAATCCTTCCAGGTCCACGGTCTCCTGCAGTTTTTCACCCAGAACCGCCAGACGCTCCTCTATATCTTTTCTTTCATTTGGAAGCTTCAGTCCCAGATATCTGCTTTCCAGCGCGCACTCCGGCATCACCGGTACATAGCCATAGACTCTGACTTTCGTCTGCTCTTCGATCATCTGCTTCATACGGCTGTACATCATCGGAGACAGACGGTTTAGTATTACACCTTTGATGTGACTGTTTTCCTTATAATGCAGAAACCCTTCAATACACGGAACCGCCGATACACTTAAGCCTTTGCAGTCAAGCACCATAACGGCCGGCGTATCCGTGATCTTAGCAATATCATAAGCACTGGCATCCGTCGATATCCCTGCTATGCCATCATAATAGCCCATCACACCTTCGATCACTGAGATCTCACTGTTTCGTCCATTTTGAGCAAGAATCCTTCGTACGCCCTCACTTCCACACATATAGGAATCCAGATTATAACTGCTGACACCGATCACCGTCTTATGGAACATCGGATCGATATAATCCGGCCCACATTTGAAAGACGCAATCTTTTTTTCCTGCATTTTCCATGCTTTTAAAATCCCGCAGGTGACCATTGTCTTCCCGGCTCCGCTCCGCATGGCCGTGATCATAATTCTTGGTATCTTCACCATCTGTTCTCCATCCTTTTTCAGACACACTCCAGTTCGTCTTTATACCTCGTCATCTGTAAGCTTTATCACTTTTGTATCTTCCGTATTTTCTTCTTTCAATACTTCAAACACATTATCGAGTATATCCTCACTAACCGTGTCTTCACTTTCTGTTATTCCTGTATCTTCTGCATCTTCTGTATTTCCGGTATTCTCATCTTCCGGTACTTTCTCATCTTCTACTGCATCATTTCCGAAGATTTCTTCCTCGGAAATGATCTGTATCCCTGCAAACGGACTCTCTTCCGGTAATAATTCCGCCTCTTCAAAAGCTTCCTCATTGTCATATACGTGTGCTTTTGGAATACCATTACTTGTAAAGCTGATAATATAGATCGGATTCTGGCCCTGCATCATATGATAACTGCCTACTTGTTTTGCACGGCTTACCGATACCTGGATGACTTCTTCATCATCGATATCCTGATCTTTGATATATTCCATCACCTGCATCATCGTTTCCAGTGAGATCGCATTGATAACAATCCTTACTCCCGGATTCTTCTTACGTACAAGATCCAGGATCTCTGTCATCTTGCCTCTGCTTCCCCCGATGAACACACTGTCAGGTGCCGGAAGTTCTTCTAATACGTCAGGCGCTTTTCCTTCTACGAGTACCACATTATCCGCACGCATTTTTCTGCTGTTTTCGCGGATCAGTCCCTGCGCTTCTACTTTTTCTTCAATCGCATAGACCTGCCCCTTTACAGCAACCAGCGCTGCCTCTACCGATACCGAACCGGTTCCCGCACCGATATCATAGACTACTGACTCCCGTCTTACATGAAGCTTTGCAAGGGATATACTTCTAACTTCTTCCTTCGTCATCGGTACTTCCCCGCGTACGAATTCCTCATCCGGAATCGCCGGTATCACCGGTAATTCCCCGGCATGATCATTTTCAAAATACAGAACCGCAAGATTCTCACCTTTATAATGAATCAGGGAACGCACAGTTCCTTCCTGTATCTCTTCTTTTTCATAAGAAAGTTCAGTTCCTATCTTCACCCTGATATCTCCAAGTCCATAATTTGTAAGCTTCGTAAACATCTGTCTGATCTCTTCTGCATTACTAACCAGTGCAAATGTCTTCCGGTTTTCCTGTAAAATCGCGATCATGTTTTCATCTCTTCCATGAAGGCTTACAAGTGCTGCATCTTCCCATGGAATATTTAATACCGACGCAAAATATACGATAGAAGATATTCCAGGAAGTATCTTCGTTGCAATCTGCGGATCATCTTTGGTCAGTTCCAGAAACTTTTTCGCACCACTGTAAAAACCGGTATCTCCGGATAATACAACCGTTACATTTTCATATTCCGGATTTTCCTTTATATAAGCAATGATATCTTCCGGGCGGTAAGATTCATACACCGACTGTCCCACTTCTGCAACCGACTCGATCATGCGCCTTGCACCGATCAGTATATCTGCCTCTTTGCAGCTTTGTCTTACTTCTGCTGTCAGAAGTTCCTTTGCTCCTGCGCCGATTCCTGCAAGCGTCACCTTCCAGCTGTTATCAAGTTCCAGCTCTTTTTGGAGAAATTTAGACATATCTTCAAAACTGAGTCCTTCTTCTTCCTCCGGTCTTCCGATCACGACCATCTTAACGCCTGCTTCTAAGGCTGCCTGGCATTTCTGCGGATACCCGCCCGCCAGACCGGATTCTTTGGTAACCATGTATGCAATCTCGAACTCCTTCATCGTTGCCACATTCATCTCTACAGAAAATGGTCCCTGCATGCAGATCAGATGTCTCCCTGAAAATCCAAGCTCCTCACACGTTTCAGCCACCTGACCAATAGAAAGAACCCTTGCATAGACACGGTTCTGGTAATCAGAAAGTCTTGTATATGCTTCCAGTTCCTTGCTTCCGGTTGTTACAAGGATATTCCCTTCTGTCTGCTCCAGGAAACGGATCGCCTCATCCATACTTTCCACGTAAATGTTTTCTTTGCTGTCTTGTTCTTCGCTTTCTCTGACCAGGCGAAGATATGGCACCTGGATTGCCCCACATGCGCTTTTTAAGTTCTTCGTTACTTCCCTTGCATATGGATGTGTCGCATCAATTACATAATCCGGTTCATACTGACGCATGAATTCTCCCATCTGCCCGCTGTCCATACGGTCATGTGTCACTGTAATATTTTCTTCTTCCGGAAGAAGACTCTCTCCATAAGCAGTTGCCACACATACATGCAGTCTCACACCGCGTCTTCCAAGATATGATACCAGTTTTCTTCCTTCTGTTGTGCCTGCATAGATTAGAACTTTTTTATCTTTCATATACTATATCCCCTTGGTGTTATCATTTTTCCGCGAATTACTTTTGTCTGTCTGTTCCCGATGAATACTGTCGAGAACATATCTACCTGTGTGTGTGCCAGTTCTTTCAGAGTCAGGATCTGCATCTGTTCTCCTTCTCTTGCAATGTTCTTTACAATGCCGCACACAGTTTCTTCTGATTTGTATTCCAGTATCTGCTCACATGCTTTTTTTAGATAAGTGCTGCGCTTTTTACTCGATGGATTATAAAGGCAGATAACAAAATCTCCCTTCGCCGCACACTTCAGTCTTTCCTCGATCAGCTCCCATGGTGTCAGGAGATCACTGAGACTGATCAGGCTTACATCATGCCCGACAGCTGCTCCTAACACTGCCGATCCCCCCATAGCTGCTGTAACACCTGGTACAACTTCGATCTCTACATCCGGATAGTCTTCTCCGACTTCATACATCAGGCCTGCCATGCCATAGATTCCTGCATCTCCGCTGCAGACCATAGCCGTAAGTTCTCCTTTTTTTGCTTCTTCGAACGCCAGACGGCATCTGTCTACTTCACGTCTCATCCCTGTCGTCAGATATTTTTTTTCTGGAAAATGTTCTTTTAAAAGATCTACATATACGGTATATCCGACGATCACATCACATTGTTCCAGTATCCGGGCTGCCTTTACCGTCATCTGTTCATACGCTCCCGGGCCCATTCCGATTACATATACCTTATTCAAATCTTACCCTCCATGGTTTCCATGCCAGTGCCACTGTGACACCATTTTTTGCCTGTTTTTTCACATGCAGACAGCCGCCACCTGCACATACTGCGCTTCTTTCGCACACATTATCCACACCGGTAACCCCCTGTACAAATGCTGACGGGCTGAATGTTCCCGGTACTTTTCTTAATTCTTCCGCTGTATAAAACTCCGGTTCGATCTGCTGCTTTCTGCAAAATGCAAGTAATCCTTCTTCTTCCTTTTTCAGATCTATACTTGCGATTCTTCCGATGCTTGCCGGATGGATCTGTTCTCTTTGCAGTACTTCCCGGACACTTGCCTCAATTTGTGTCAGTTCTGTTCCTTTTTTACATCCAATCCCTGCCGATGCAGCTCTTGGAACCAGTTGTAATATAGAATTTCCACCTTCCATCAGTCTGTATTCCGGCTTATGGATTCCTACATATATATCCATCTTTTCATCCGACTCCGGTACAAGCTCTACTTCTTCCGGAATCTCTCCGATTACCGCTTCTACTCCGCCTTCCACAGCCATCCGGATCTTCTTTCCTTCCAGAATATCTGCCGATATCTTTTTCGCCAGTGTCATATCTTCTATATAAAGATGATTCTTTTTTGCAAATACATCTACTGCCCATCTCTGATTGATATCTGTCGCTGTTGTAATCACCGGAAGTGCACCTGTCTGCTTTCCAATCTCTACCGCCATCTCATTTGCTCCACCGATATGCCCGGACAAAACCGGAATACAATACTGTCCTTTTTCATCCATTACAAGAACAGCCGGATCCGTCACTTTTGATTTTAGAAATGGTGCGCTCAGACGTACGGCGATCTGTAAAGCTCCGATGAAAATCAACACATCCTGCGTCCGGAACATTCCTGCGGTCCAGTCTTTTACACTCATGGCCATAGACTCTTCTAACTGCTGACATTTTACACTTTCCAGAACCTCATGTCCACTTATTCTTAACTTTTCTGCCAGATCCTTTTCAAGATTCCTCCCGCGTCTGGTAAAACAGAGCATTGCAATCTTCATTTTTATTTCCTTTTCCTGCATATTATTCCGTTTTCGTTATTCCCTGCCGGAACTCTGTCGTAAACTCCGGATCATACAGCTTCGACCGCTCATATCTGTGATGCGTCACTACATCCCCGACAATAATCAATGCCGTCTTCGTGATCTGATACTCTCTTGCTGTCCTGGCAAGTGTGCTGACCGTGCAGATATGTGTCTCTTCCTCCGGCCAGGTTGCCTTATACACAATTGCCGCCGGTGTATCTGCCTTATATCCGCCTTCCATCAGCTGCTTTTCCAGTTTATCCAGAAGTCCTGTACTTAAGAATAGTACCATAGTTGCCCCATGGCTTGCAAATGACGCTACCTTCTCCTTTTCCGGTACCGGCGTCCGCCCTTCCATACGGGTAATTACCACACTCTGTGACACCTCCGGCAGTGTATATTCCAGATCCAATGCCGCAGCCGCTCCGCAAAATGAACTCACCCCCGGACACGAATCATACGCAATTCCAAGTCTGTCCAGCCGATCCATCTGCTCCCTGATTGCTCCGTACAGACACGGATCTCCCGTGTGCAGCCGTACTGTCATCTTCTTTTCTTTTTCCGCATCCGTCATGACATCCAGCACTTCTTCCAATGTCATCTTCGCACTGTTATAAATCCTGCATCCTTCTTTTGTACTTTTTAAAAGCTCCGGATTTACTAAAGATCCCGCATATATCACCACATCTGCCTGCTCCAGAAACTTCTGTCCCCGGACCGTGATCAGATCCACGGCTCCCGGTCCTGCTCCTACAAAATGTATCATTGCCTTTTCTCCTGTCTTTCTTACTATCTATTTTCCATCTGTATATCAGCTTCTTTCCTTAACGAAAGCATATATCAGCTCTTCCGCCTTACCTGTCTTTCCCAGAATTCCGTATACATTGGAAAATGTAACCACTCCAATCTCCATCTCTCCTTTTGTACGGTAATTCAGGTATTCCTCCATCCGTATCATCAGCTGTTCCATAATCTTCTTCCGTTCTTCTTCGCTGCACTTTTTCAATGCATCATCCGTTGTCACACAGTCTAAAAATGCCCTTGCTTTTTTGCCGTCTATCCCTGCTCTTAGTGCTGCTGTGGCAAAAAGATCCATCCGGCAGTCCGCCCATCTGGAATGGGTATTCATAATCCCGCCGGCAACTTTAATGAGTTTCCCGATATGACCGGCCAGAAGCACTCCTTTGCATCCCTGCTCCATCGCCATATCTATGGTCTGACCAATATAATTACTACATTTTACCACATCATTTTCTTCTATACTATACTGTTCTTTTAAAAAGTCCAGACCATAATTACCGGGAGCTACGATCAGATATCTGTATTTTTCCGCCAGGCAGACTTTCATCTCTACTTCAATGGTATCGATCAAAGCCTGTTCACTCATCGGATTCACAATTCCGGTCGTTCCAAGTACCGATAAGCCGCCTTCTATTCCCAGTCTCGGATTAAATGTCTCTTTTGCAAGACGTACTCCCTCCGGTATCGAGATCACTACATCAATCCCTCCGGTATACCCGACTTCTTCACATGCTTCTTCCACTTCTTTCCGGATCATCTGCCTTGGCACACGGTTGATTGCGGCTTCTCCTACCGGCTGGTTCAGTCCGGGCTTTGTCACTCTTCCAATCCCGGTTCCACCATCTATATGGATTCTGTCATATTTTTTCTGCCCTGCTCTTTTCTTCCTGTTCGAAGCTTTTGCTTCACAAAATTGTTTTTCACATTGCCCTTCTTCCGGAACTTCCAGCGTATTCTTTTTTACTTTGCTATACACCAGCACACCATTCGTAATATCCGGGTCGTCTCCGCTATTCTTTTTTACCGCACAGGTTACTTCTTCCGGAAGGCTTTCATCTTCTTTGTATTCCATCCGTATATCCACAATATCCAGCTGCAGGCGCTCTCCCTGCGGAAGTTCAACCGATATCTTTTCTAATTTTTCTCCTGTGAAAAGCATCTGCATCGCAGCTTTTGTTGCAGCCTGCGCACAGGTTCCTGTTGTATAACCTTTTGCAAGTATTTTCTTTGACATATCCGGCGTCCTTTCTTTTACATAATTCTGCAAAAATAAATGGAGGCATGCATTTATTTACATCCTCCACCAATTCTAGCGTTTTCACGCTTTCATGTCAAATTTTACTATTGGATAAACATAGCATCTCCAAATGAGAAAAATCTGTATTTTTCTTTCACAGCCTCTTCATAAGCCGCAAGTACATGCTCCCTTCCTGCCAGTGCAGACACAAGCATGATCAATGTCGATTCCGGAAGATGGAAGTTCGTGATCAGGCAATCCAGCACTTTGAACTTATATCCCGGATAGATAAAGATCTGTGTCCATCCACTCTTTGCTTCCAGATGACCATTCTCATCCGCTGCCGACTCTACCGTTCTGCAGCTTGTGGTTCCCACGCAGATGACACGGTGGCCGCTCTCTTTTGCACGGTTAATCTTTTCTGCCGCTTCTTCATCGATCATGAAAAATTCCGAATGCATGTGATGTTCCGTAATCTCATCTACTTTTACCGGACGGAATGTACCAAGACCTACATGCAGCGTAACTCTTGCAATATCCACACCCTTAGCCTTAATCTCTTCCAGAAGTTCCGGTGTAAAATGAAGTCCCGCTGTCGGTGCTGCCGCAGAACCTGTATGAGTTGCATACACGGTCTGATAACGGTTCTTATCTTCCAGCTGATGTGTGATATATGGAGGCAGCGGCATCTGTCCCAGCTGATCCAGAATCTCCTCAAAGATTCCGTCAAAGTCGAATTTGATCAGACGGTTTCCTTCTTCTACCACATCGATGACTTCTCCCATCAGAAGACCATCTCCAAAGCTGATCTTCGCTCCAACTTTTGCCTTCTTTCCAGGTTTTACAAGTGTTTCCCAGACATTGTTTTCTTTTCTTTTTAACAATAATACTTCAATTTTTGCATTGGTCTCTACTTTGGAACCAATCAGTCTTGCCGGAATTACCTTTGTATCATTGATTACCAGACAGTCTCCCTCATGCAGATACTCTGTGATCTCTTTGAACACATGATGGGAAAAAGCCCCGGTCTCCTTGTCAAGGACAAGAAGTCTGGAGCTCGAACGATCCTCTAACGGATCCTGGGCAATCAATTCTTCCGGTAATTCATAATAAAAATCCTGACGTTTCATAATTATGAATCCCTTTCCTTTATTCTTCTGTATCTGTCCCCGATACAGCTTCATCTACAATTGCTTTTGTCTTTATTTCATTTTCTACCAGACGATAGCCATTATACACATTTTTTTTCTGTTTCTCAACGACTTTTTTCTGATATACCACTCTTGTATCACAGAGCATATCATGAAATCCGCGCTTTTCCGAATCAATTCCGGCAACGATATACCCGATATTCACAGGAAGACTACATAAGAATCTTCCAACTGTCTCACGATACACGACATCCAATAAAGTAAGCTTCCCGTCCGGATTTTCCGAAACCACCTGAAGATTCATCGCACGTTTTCCAAGTGTCGTCCCTGTCAGATAGGTAAATGCAATAAAATACAGAACTTTCAATCCATATAATACGATATCTTTTAACGAATAATGGAACAATATATCCGTTCCTGTTACCGCACCGCCGCCAGCCAGCGAGATTCCCACAAAGATCAGTCTGACGATCAGAAGTCCCGCAAAGACGATCAGACTGTCAAGCGCATAAGCCGCAAACCTGACCCAGAATCCCGCATACACAAGACTCTCCTGATTTTCCATCTTTGTCTGCCTATCCTTATCTTCCTGTTTTTCCGGAGTTTCCTGACTTTCGAAGCTTATCTGACTACTGTAACTGTTCTGCATAATACATCGGCACCCCGCTTTCTACACTTTTGGCGGTTTCAGTCAGAATCTGTGCTTCTGACTTCGGAACTAATGATTCAGCTTTGGAAAATAACATCTGTAAAAGTCCTTCATCGGCTTCCATCTCATAAAACGTTGATGTTCCAAGTTCTTTACTCATTGCTTTTTTCATATACGGATACAGACTGATCTCATCGATCAGACCATTTTCTTTAGCCTGTTTTGCAGTGTACGTTCTTCCATCAGCCAGCTGTTTTACCGCATCCTCTGACATATTTCTTCCATCAGCTACAATACCTACGAATTTTTCATAATATTCATTAATCTGGTCCTGATAGATTGCGATCTGTTCGTCTGTGAATTTGCTGCTATCCTTATTCGCACCACTTGTGATACTTACGTAACGGATGCCAAGCTTCTCATAAAGCCCGGACATATCATATCCGGACATGATCACACCGATCGATCCGGTCGTTGTATTCGAATTGGCATAGATTTTATCTGAAGCCATCGATACCATGTAACCTCCGGATGCCGCATAATGCGCCATATAATCCCAGATCGGACGTTTTGTTTTCTCTTTATATTCTTTTAATTTCAGATACAATTCTTCTGACTCATACACCGTCCCACCCGGAGAATCCACATATAAAAGAATGCCTTTATTATTCTCGTCATCCATCAGTTCATCGATATAATTCATCGTCGAATCATGCTGATATCCACTGGACGTTTCGAACGCACTGCTCTCTGTCTGCTCCTGGATCGTACCTTCCACTCTTACAATTGCAATATAATTTCCAGACGGTGGATCAAATTGATAGGAACCACCAAGATCAATTGCATCCTCCACACTGCTCTGAAGCAGATTTTTAGAAATATTGTTGGTAAATACGCTGGCAGCACTGACTCCAACGAACAGTGCTGCCGCTACTACCAGACCTATGATCTGTTTTTTCTTCATACGTAACCCTCTTATTTACGCAGTTCGATACCCATACCTTCCAGTGCTTTTAAGATACGGTCCATTGCGGCAGATACGTCCGCATCTTCCAGAGTCTTATCTTTTGCACGGAATACGATAGAGTATGCAACGGATTTGAATCCGGCCTTGATCTGTGCACCTTCGTAAATATCAAACAGTGCATAGCTTTCCAGATATTCTCCGCCCTTGCTCTCAATAACATCTTCAATCTGTCCTACCAGAATTTCTTTTGGCATTACCATACTGATGTCACGTGTAACAGCAGGGAATTTTGCGATTCCTGTGTACTTACGGTCGAATGTAGCTCTTGCTACGATCTCCGGCATATCGATAACTGCAATGTAAGCTCTTGTTCCGATTCCATAGTTATCTGCAACTTCCGGATGAACTTCTCCAAGGTATCCTACAACTACACCATCATAGATGATGTTAGCCTGGCGTCCCGGGTGAAGGAATGATTTTCCTGCATTTGGATCGTATTTCTCTTTCTTATGAAGACCAACTTTGTCGAAGAACTCTTCTACAACACCCTTCATAGTGAAGAAATCGCCCTCTCCATACATACCAAGCGTGAACTGTACTCTTTCATCCGGCAGTTCTGTAAGTGGAAGTGCCTTTGGAAGGTAAATATTAGCCAGTTCGTATAATTTTACATCTTTATTTCTTCTGTTATAGTTTGTTGCAAGTGATGTCAGCATACCATTTAAAGAAGATGTACGCATAATACTGTAATCTTCTCCCAGTGGGTTCATGATTGGGATAGCCTTACGGAGATCTGAATCTTCCGGAATCAGAAGTTTGTCAAATACCTTCGGGCTTTCGAATGAATATGTCATTCCCTGACTGAATCCACAGAACTCTGCGATATCACGGGCAACCTGCTCTACTCTTAACTTGAATGATAATTTTCCTGTTGTAGCTTCTCCGCTTGGAAGTGTAGTAGGAATGTTATCATATCCATAGAATCTTGCAACCTCTTCTGCAAGGTCAGCGATACGGAATAAGTCATGGCGGAAAGTAGGCGCGATCACTTCGCTTGTCTCTTCGTCAAATTCCAGATCGATTTTCTTGAAGTATCCAAGCATCTCTTCTTTGGAAATATCTGTTCCAAGAAGTTTATTGATCTTATCTGCATCAAATGGTACTCTTACAGGTTCTTTCTTCTTGCTGTATACATCAACCATTCCTCCGACAACTTCACCTGCTCCGAGTTCTTCGATCAGCTGGCATGCACGGTCGATAGCTGCTTCTGCATTATTTGGATCCAGTCCTTTTTCGAATTTACCGGATGCATCTGTACGAAGTCCGATCTTCTTGCTTGACTTACGGATATTTGTTCCGTCAAAGCAGGCTGCTTCGAATAACATTGTCTGAACATCGTCTGTGATCATAGAGTTTTCCCCACCCATGATACCTGCGATACCGATGGATTTCTTGCCATCACAGATCATCAGTACAGATTCGTCCATCTCTCTTTCCTGTCCGTCAAGAGTTGTGAATTTTTCTCCCTTTGCTGCAGTACGTACTACGATTTCTTTATCTTCGATCGTATCAAGGTCGTATGCATGCATTGGCTGTCCATATTCTTCCATTACGTAGTTTGTAATATCAACCAGGTTGTTGATCGGGCGGATTCCTACAGAAGCCAGACGTCTCTGCATCCATTTTGGAGATGGTCCGATCTTAATGTTCTTTACGATTCTTGCGCAGTATCTTGGGCAAAGTTCCGGATTCTTTACTGTAACCTTGATATAATCTGCTGCGTTCTCATCGTTACCTGTCGGTGTTACAACCGGTGGATGGAACTCTTTATTAAATGTAGCTGCTGCTTCTCTTGCGATACCTACTACGCTGAAGCAGTCTACACGGTTGGATGTTACTTCGTATTCTACGACAACGTCATCCAGACCAAGTGCTTTGATTGCGCTCTCTCCTACAACTGCATCGTCATCGAAGATGTAGATTCCGTATTCCGGAGCTTCCGGATACATGTCTCTGTTAGAACCAAGTTCTTCGATGGAACACATCATACCGTCACTTTCAACGCCACGGAGTTTTCCTTTTTTGATCTTGATTCCGCCTTCTACACGCTGTCCTGGCTCATGTCCGCCCGCTACACGTCCGCCTGCTAATACTACAGGTACTTTGTCTCCTTCTTTTACATTCGGAGCACCTGTTACGATCTGAATCGTCTCAGTTCCGATATTCACCTGACAGATGATCAGCTTATCTGCATCCGGGTGTTTCTCGATCTTGTCGATCTGTCCGATCACGATCTTGTCAAGATCTGCATCTAATTTTTCAAATCCTTCGACTTTTGTACCAGACAAAGTCATTGCATCTGTATATTCCTGGGCTGTAACATCAAGATCCGGAACATACGCTTTTATCCATGATAATGAAGTATTCATTTATAAATCTCCTTTTCGTATTTCGTTCGTGCTTCCTTCTTTTTGTGCTCACTAAAACTGTTTTAAGAATCTGATATCATTTTCATATAACAGTCTCATGTCGTCGATCTCGTACTTCAGAAGTGCGATACGCTCCAGTCCTACACCGAATGCGAATCCTGTGTATTCTTCCGGGTCGATTCCGCACATTTCCAGTACGTGTGGATGTACCATTCCGCATCCAAGAATCTCGATCCATCCGGAACCTTTACAGAAACGGCATCCTTTTCCACCGCATTTGAAGCAGCTTACATCCATCTCGGCACTTGGCTCTGTGAATGGGAAGTGATGTGGTCTGAATTTTGTCTTTGTATCTTCTCCGAATAACTCTTTTGCGAATACTTCCAGTGTTCCCTTTAAGTCTGCAAATGAAATATTCTTATCAATGATCAGTCCTTCGATCTGGTGGAAAGAAGGTGAATGTGTTGCATCTACTTCATCTGAACGGAATACACGTCCTGGTGACAGGATGCAGATTGGAAGTTTTCCCTGCTCCATGATACGTGCCTGTACAGGAGATGTCTGTGTTCTGAGCACGATGTCTTTATTGATATAGAATGTATCCTGTTCATCTTTTGCAGGATGTCCATCCGGAATGTTCAGTTTACGGAAGTTATATTCATCGTATTCAATCTCCGGTCCTTCTACAACTTCGTATCCCATACCGGTAAATACACGCTCTACTTCTTCCAGGGCGATTGTATTTGGATGACGGTGTCCGACAGCATTTTTCTTAGCCGGAAGTGTTACGTCGATGACTTCTTTTTTCAGCTTTTCTGCGCGGATTGCTTTTTCCATCTTCTCTTTATTTTCTTCCAGAACAGCTTCGATTGCTGCTCTTGTCTCATTTACCATCTGTCCAACCTTCGGTCTGTCCTCAGGTGCAACGTCTTTCATACCTTTTAATACAGCGGTAAGTTCTCCTTTTTTACCAAGGAACTTTACACGCACATCATTCAGTTTTTCAGGCATATCAGCAGATTCAATTGCTTTTAATGCTTCTTCTTTGATGTTCTGCAGTTTTTCTTTCATCATTTTCTTCCTTTCTTTCAATACAGAGTATCTACAGAACCTGCCACCGGCAGCTTCTTTCGAACGCATGGCGATAAAAAAAGCCCCGTCCCAAAAGGGACGAGACATAAAACCCGTGGTACCACCCTGATTTCCGTAAGTTCTCTTACGGACACTCATTGCTGCGTAACGTGCATCATACGGCATTCTCTACTGCTATTTCAAGAACACAGCTCACGCGGGAAATTCATTCACCATCTGAACCCAAGGGAACTTCCAGCCTGTCGATTCCCTCTCTCTATCGGAAAATGGGTCATTACTTACACGGTCATTGCTTTTATCTCATAATACTTAATTATTGTATCACATGAGCCAAAGTTGTCAAGGTTGAATTTCTCCCTGCTCTAAATCTCTTATCACAACATTAACCTCTCCACCAAGCAATATGATGTACATACTAAAATAAAGCCAGAGCATGATCAGCACAATCGTTGTAAGACTTCCATACATAGTAGAGAATCCCTTGAAAATATCCAGATATACAGAAAATATCCACGAAAGTATCATCAAACCTACAGCAGAAAATGCTGCTCCCATCAGCTGCACTCTGAACTGTACAATATGGTTTGGCAAAAACTTATAGATCATCATCGTAAATGCAAACAGTAAAACCGGAGTGATCACTCCACGGATCCGTATCATCTGATCCGCGAACCGTTCCATTACCGGATAATGTTCTGTAATAAATATATTCAGTGTATTACCGAATACCGATAATACCAGCAAAAATATAATTACGATAATGAATGCTACGGTATAAAAAGTAGCACGGATTCTCAAAATAAAATAGTTACGTGTCTCTTTACACCCATATACACAGTTCAGTCCTGTCGTAAGTGCAAGTACACCTTTTCCGGCAGACCATAATGCCACGATAATGGTTAATGAGATAATTCCTGTAGATTGATTATAGACCTGATTCACAATTGATACGATCAGGCTGTCAACGGTTTTGGGAAATACCTGAAGCACCGCTGTCATAACATCTGCTTTTGTAACCGGTGTATATTGTACCAGTGTGATCAACAGCATGATGATGGGGATCAGACACAGCATGAAGAAATACGCCGTCTGTGCCGCATATGCCCCCACATGGTCTTTCCCAACGCTTCCGGATATTTCCATCGCCTTATTATATAGAAACTTTACCTTTTTCATTGTTTACTCCCAAATCATTCGTTTCTATATTCTACCCGATTTTACCTTATTTGTCTATCAAAATTATTTTTCTGCCTTTTCTTCCTCACTATTCAATAACTGTTCCCGGATAAAATGTCTGTAATATTTCCTGATAATTCTTTCCTTTTTTCGCCATCTCATTCGCCCCGTTCTGGCTCATACCTACCCCGTGGCCATATCCACCGCCTTTTATGGTGTAGACATTCTCTTTCTTTTCAATGGTAAAAAATGCACTTGGAAGCAGCGCACTGCTTTTTACTTTTTTTCCATCCTGTCTGCAGATTTCGTATCCTTCTCCGCCCAGTGCTCTGCGGATTTTGTTCTCTGTATCTACGGTTACTGCACCTTTATCGCCGGTTGCTTTTATCTGAAGTACAACGTCTCCCGGACCTTTCTTTGTGATCTCCAGATTCTGAAGTGTTCCGATATCTGTCTTCGTATTCACACAGATCAGCTTCGACAGGACATCCGCCGATATGTCAGCCTCCCACCTGTACCAGGGAATCTGCGCTTCATAATCTCCATCCTGGTCTTTCACTTCTACGGATTGCAGGTAAGCATTTCCCGGACTGTCTGCATCTCCCCAGGCCTCCATGGTCGTCGTCTTTCCACAGGATGTAGAATAATAATATGTCGTTACGATCTGTCCCTGATACTTTACCAGCTGCCCTTTTGTCTCCTGCACCGCCTCCGATGCCGATTCCTGAGATGCCGAATTATTATATACCTGAAAATCCGTACTGTCGTTGACATGTGCCTGATATTCCGGATATGCATAATCTTCCATCTGGCGTCTCGCATAGTTTCTCGCACAAACTGCCTGCGCTTTTAACGCTTCCTTCTGATACGCTGCCGGCATTTCACTTGGTACTACTTTACAGAGATAATCTTCCACCGGAAGCTCATTTACAATCACAACCCCTTCCGAAGTCCTGTATAATTCCAAAGCTCCTGCATAAGACGGCGTCCCATATCCTCTCTGCAGATTTTTGATCGTAATCTCTGCATTATTCCCGGCTTCAATCTTGATTGTACCGTTCTGAAATCTTCCATCATCTGCCGCTATCCGGACTTCCTGATTACCGGGAATTTCTTCTGTCTGTTCCACCCCTGCACTATTTTCCGGTCCTTCTGACGAAATACTGCGGATTACCAGTCCCTGATCCGAGGAAAGTATTGCTTCTTTATGTACGATTTCCTGATAACCGTCCGTCATGATCAACACGCGGATCTTATCAGAGTTTTCTATCGTCCCATCTGGTTCTGTCTGGTTTTCCCCGTCTGTATTTTGTGCGCTTTCATCCTTATTTTCTCCTATTTTAAATAATTCTTCCAGCCGGCTCTGTATGGAGATTCCTTCTTCTTTTTTATGAACATCAGAGACACTTTCTTCTATTCCGGTCTTTAGGCCTGCGATCATACATAGTAACAATAAAATCCATGTAATATATACACTATAATGTCTTTTCTTTTTCACATTTACCGCCTCTCCACAATCTTGCTTTCCTTTTTCGCACTTACTGTCTATCAACCCATTCACAGGTATTATTTGCAACATTGATCTCAACACGACCAGCCCACTCGTCTACTCTCCTGGAAGTCATTTACAGATAATCAAACATCAGACAGCATTTCCTGCATACTCCAATATCTACAGAGCTTGCCGCCCAGATTGTCTTGTATACTTCGCACGTCGAAAAAAAGACAGCCGTACGAGACGACTGCCTTTTATCTTTTGTATATTCCCCAAAATGCCGGTTCCTGTATTCTGACTCCTAGCACCCAGCTAGGTGGGTATCCGCATCTGCTTTTCTGCCTTCCACTGCGAAATCGATGGCCTGACATATTACAGAGATGTAAGACTCCCGTTTAAAGTATTGTAGGTTCAAAACTACAAGAGTATCGAACATTCCAGGTTTCCACTACACTTATTATAACCTATTTACATGGATTTTACAACCCTTTACAATTGTCTGATTTTAATCAGATTCATTAGCGCTTCTTATAACTGTGGTCCTGCTGAAACTAAAGCTTTACCAGCTTCATTTCCTTCGTATTTAGCAAAGTTCTTGATGAATCTTGCAGCAAGATCTTTTGCTTTTTCATCCCACTCAGCTACATCAGCATATGTGTCACGAGGATCAAGGATTCCTGTGTCAACGCCAACGAGTTCTGTAGGTACTTCGAAGTTGAAATATGGGATTGTCTTTGTTTGAGCGTTCTTGATATCTCCGTTTAAGATAGCGTCGATGATTCCACGTGTATCTTTGATAGAGATACGTTTTCCTGTTCCGTTCCATCCTGTGTTAACCAGGTATGCTTTTGCTCCACTCTTCTCCATCTTCTTAACAAGCTCTTCTGCATATTTTGTAGGATGCAGTTCCAGGAATGCCTGTCCGAAGCAAGCTGAGAATGTTGGTGTAGGCTCTGTAATTCCACGCTCTGTACCAGCAAGTTTTGCTGTGAATCCTGACAGGAAGTAGTACTGTGTCTGCTCTGGTGTCAGTACAGATACTGGAGGAAGTACTCCGAATGCATCAGCTGACAGGAAGATTACATTCTTAGCTGCCGGTGCTGAAGATACTGGACGTACGATATTTTCAATATGATCGATTGGGTAAGATACACGTGTATTCTCTGTTACACTCTTATCTGCGAAATCAATCTTTCCGTTTTCATCAAGTGTTACGTTCTCAAGAAGAGCGTTACGTTTGATTGCGTTGTAGATATCTGGCTCAGATTCTTTGTCAAGGTTGATAACCTTAGCGTAGCATCCGCCTTCGAAGTTGAATACTCCGTTGTCATCCCATCCGTGCTCGTCATCACCGATCAGAAGACGCTTAGGATCTGTAGAAAGTGTTGTCTTTCCTGTTCCTGAAAGTCCGAAGAAGATTGCTGTGTTTTCTCCGTTAAGGTCTGTGTTAGCTGAGCAGTGCATAGAAGCCATTCCTTTAAGTGGAAGGAAGTAGTTCATCATAGAGAACATACCTTTCTTCATCTCTCCGCCGTACCATGTATTAACGATAACCTGCTCTTTGCTTGTGATGTTGAACATTACAGCTGTCTCTGAGTTCAGTCCTAATTCTTTGTAGTTTTCAACTTTTGCTTTAGAAGCATTGTATACGATGAAGTCTGGCTCAAAGTTCTCAAGCTCTTCTGCTGAAGGTTTGATAAACATGTTTGTTACGAAATGAGCCTGCCAAGCAACTTCTACGATGAAACGGATTGCCATACGTGTATCTTTGTTTGCTCCGCAGAATGCATCTACAACATAAAGTTTTTTGTTAGAAAGTTCTTTGATCGCAAGGTCTTTTACTGCGTCCCAAGCTTCCTGTGTTGCAGGATGGTTATCATTCTTGTATTCATCAGATGTCCACCATACAGTATCTTTTGAATTCTCATCTACTACGATGAACTTATCTTTAGGAGAACGTCCAGTGTAGATACCAGTCATTACGTTAACTGCACCAAGTTCACTTTCCTGTCCTTTTTCAAAACCTTCGAGTTCTGGTTTTGTTTCTTCCTCAAATAATAATTCATAAGAAGGATTGTGTACGATTTCTGTCGTTCCTGAAATGCCATACTTGCTTAAATCGATTTTAGCCATCTTCATTTAACCTCTTTTCTTTTATTTGCTGCTGTATATTTATAAATTTTGTTTTTTCATATTCTCCCACAACAGCATTTGCTTTATTATTGCATTTTTCTACGCAAAAGTCAACACTTTAACAATCTTTTCACAATGCGTTTTTGCAAGTTTTATTCATAAATCTTTTATTTTCAATACTTTTTTCTCGTTATGAAGCAAAAAATGCAAGATTTGAAATCAAATCTTGCATTTAATACTTTTTATCAATTATGAATTTTCTTTATTTTTAATAGAAATCTCTTCTATACTTCCAGAATCCCCTGCACCATTTCTTTCATCTTATCTGCATCACATTCCAGATCATGAAGGATATTGGCATTCAGAATATCCTTGATTGCCTGTGGCATCTCGCGTCCTGAAGTCTCTTCCAGTACGCTTAAAAGACTGAATTCATCCTGTTCCTCGTATTTTTTATCGATTGCACTCATAACGCTCTTTACGAATTTGTACGGGCTTGCTGTAGAGGCAATGACACATTTCTTTGTATCCCCGCTGTTCTTCTGATAACAGTCACATACATAAGAAGCTACACTTGTGTGTGTATCCATGACATATCCTGTCTTGTCATATACTTTTTTGATATTTTCCGCACACTCTTCTTCCGTTGCATATCCTGCGGCAAAATCATCCAGACGCGCTTTCATATCTTCTGTGATCGTGTATTTTCCAGCTGATTTCAGCGCTTCCATCATGTCTTTTGTCTTCTGGTCATCGTCTCCGCTGATTCTGTAGATCAGACGTTCCAGGTTGCTTGAGATCAGGATATCCATAGATGGTGATGTTGTCAGAATGAACTCTCTGTTCTTATCGTAATCTCCTGTCTGGAAGAAATCAAATAAGACTTTATTATCATTTGACGCACATACGAGCTTGTCGATCGGAACTCCCATCTGTTTTGCATAGTAAGCAGCCAGGATATTTCCAAAGTTTCCTGTCGGAACTACAACATTGATCTGCTCGCCGTCTTCAATCTCTTCATTTTCCAGAAGTTTTGCATATGCATTTACATAATATACAACCTGTGGAACCAGACGTCCGATATTGATAGAGTTTGCTGATGAGAACTGATATCCGTTCTTTGCAAGCTGCTCTGCAAGTTCTTTGTCTTCGAACATTGCTTTTACACCACTCTGAGCGTTATCAAAGTTGCCATGGATTGCTACTACGTCTACGTTCTGTCCTTTCTGTGTTACCATCTGAAGTTCCTGTACTTTGCTGACTCCGTTCTTTGGATAGAATACAATGATTCTTGTTCCTTCTACGTCTGCAAATCCTGCAAGTGCAGCTTTTCCAGTATCTCCGGATGTGGCAGTCAGAATTACGATCTCATTTTTTACATTATTTTTCTTAGCTGAAGTTGTCATCAGATGTGGCAGAATCGATAATGCCATATCCTTAAATGCAATCGTTGCACCATGGAATAGTTCCATATAATATGTATCGTCTACTTTTACAAGTGGAGCAATCTCTTCTGTATCGAACTTACTGTCATATGCTTTGTTAATACAGTTTTTCAGCTCTTCTTCTGTAAAATCCGTCAGGAACTGCTTCATTACGAGATAAGCGATTTCCTGATATGTCTTTCCTTTCAGATCAGACATTGATACATCCAGTTTTGGAAGTTCGGATGGTACAAAAAGTCCTCCGTCCGGAGCCAGTCCTTTTAAGATTGCTTCAGATGCTGTTACTTTCAGATTCGAATTTCTTGTACTTTTGTAATATAAACCCATGCCAACTCTCTCCTTATATTGATTACTTTCTCTTGCTGTTTGTGTATTTTACCAATCCACCTGCTGTGATCAGTTTCTGCATGAATTCCGGGAATGGCTGTCCCTGGAACTCTGTTCCTTTTGTTCTGTCGTAGATCTTTCCGCTGTCAAAATCAATTTCCACTTCATCTCCTGCTTCAATTGCTTTTGCTGCTTCCGGACATTCAATGATCGGAAGTCCGATGTTGATCGAATTACGGTAGAAAATTCTTGCAAATGTCTCTGCGATTACACAGCTTACTCCTGCTGTTTTAAGACACAGTGGTGCATGTTCTCTTGATGATCCGCATCCAAAGTTCTTATTGGCAACAATGATATCTCCAGGCTGTACTTTGTTAACGAATTCCGGATCAATATCAGCCATTGCGTGACTTGCAAGTTCCTGTGCATCATAAGAGTTCAGGTATCTTGCCGGAATGATTACGTCTGTATCTACGTTATCTCCATATTTAAAAACGTGTCCTAAAGCTTTCATTATTTGTCACCTACTTTCTCTGGGTTTGCGATATATCCTGCGATTGCACTTGCTGCTGCTACTTCAGGTGATGCCAGATAGATCAGGGAATCTACATGTCCCATTCTTCCTACGAAGTTACGGTTTGTTGTAGATACGCATTTTTCACCGGCTGCCATAACACCCATATGTCCACCCATACATGGTCCGCAGCTTGGTGTGTTAACCGCACATCCTGCATCAACAAAGATTTCAAGAAGTCCCTCTCTGATACACTGTTTGTAGATCTTCTGTGTTGCCGGAACTACCATAACACGCACATCCGGATGAACCGTATGTCCCTGAAGAATAGCTGCTGCCTTTCTCATATCTTCCATTCTTCCATTTGTACAAGATCCGATTACAACCTGATCGATCTTGATCGGCTCCATAGCCTCGATCTCATCGATGGTCTTTGCATTACCCGGAAGATGTGGGAATGCTACCGTCGGACGGACTTCAGAAAGGTCGATTTCTACAACGCTTTCGTATTCTGCATCTTCATCTGCTTCATATACTGTGTACGATTTCTTTGTATGTTCTTTTAAGTATTCTTCTGTCTTTTCGTCTACCGGGAAAATTCCGTTCTTAGCACCAGCTTCGATTGCCATATTCGCCATGGTAAATCTGTCTGCCATTGTAAGATTCTTGATTCCGTCTCCGGTAAATTCCATAGATTTGTAAAGTGCACCGTCTACACCAATCTTTCCGATGATGTGGATGATGATATCTTTACCGCTTACATATTTGCCCGGCTTTCCTGTCAGTACGAATTTGATCGCGCTTGGAACTTTGAACCACAGTTCTCCCATTGCCATACCTGTTGCGATATCTGTTGTACCAACTCCTGTAGAGAATGCCCCAAGAGCTCCGTATGTACATGTGTGCGAATCTGCACCGATAATACATTCACCGGCTGCAACTACACCTGCTTCCGGAAGAATTGCATGTTCTACTCCTGATTTTCCCTGTTCAAAATACCAGCTGAGTCCCTGATCTTTTGCAAACTCACGGATTGCCTTTGAGTTCTCTGCTGATTTGATGTCTTTATTTGGTGTAAAATGATCTGGAACCAGTACCACCTTATCTTTATCAAATACCTTGTCTGCCATCTGTCTGAATATCGGCAGGGCCATCGGTCCTGTAATATCATTCGCCATGACTACATCTAATTTTGCTTCTATTAACTGACCTGCTGTTACGCTTTCAAGACCTGCGTGAGCTGCCAGTATCTTCTGTGTCATCGTCATTCCCATAACACACCTGTACCTCCTTGATTTCTGATAGTCTTACGGAGTATTTTAGCACACTAAAATATCTCGTGCAATAAATTATACATTTTCGTGCATAATTTTTCTTAATACAATCCAATATTTCCTGCACTTTTTAAGCAGAATGAGCAATACATAATTCTTTTTAATAACCGGAAAGTGAATTATATATTGCTCATTTTTATGCAGCTTGTCCATACTGCCAGACATCTCTTATTATTTTATTTTCTTTATGTTATGCAGATATGGTATCTCAATCGGGTCAATCGGCGTTGCCGGATTCTCAATCTGCCCTTTCATGGTTCTTTTATGCTTCTTTAGGAGTGCTCCGCCTTTATTATAAAACCAGAAAGAATAGGTCAGAATCTTGTGCGCCGGTCCCATCTTGTCTTTTGCCGTCTTACCATACAACACACCACCTGCTTCGATCGCCGCCTTATTTCGTATCAGTGCGATCAGCTCCGTCTCACAGGTCACTCTCTCCGGCAGTATCGTATACCCCGTCCCGATACAGTCCGGTCTGTGCGCATCACTTCCTCCGATTCCCGGCTTTTTATACTTTTCTGCAAGCTTTCTTGCTCCTTCGTTTGATTCTGCTGACTCGCAGGCATTAAATGCCTCAATAAAATCAAATCTTTTGATCAGTTCCGGTGATTTGTAAAATCTGCTCGTGTTCGTAAAGCTCAGATATTTTTCTCCACAAGGATGAGCCGGTCCCAGAATTCCTCCGTGTCTGTGCACAAAGTCGATCAGCACAGACAATGGCAGTCCTTTCACTTCCAGGAGGCGCATCTTCACACCTTCCGGCATAATACAGATGATGTGCCCGGCGTCCAATGTATCATACTCGATTCCTTTCAGTACTACAAAGTCCTGATGCACCTTTCCTTTCATCTGATATTTCCAGTGACGGTAACCATGATACGTATCATGATCTGTGATCAACATCCCATCGAATCCTTTTTCTTTTAAGGTTGTGATGTATTCATCCAAGCTTACCCGGCTGTCAACCGATCCTTCCCGGACGTGACAATGCATGTCTATCTTCATAAGTAAGCCTCCTTAACTTTATTCTTAACAACATTATAGCACATCCCTTATAAAATACAATAAATGTGCCGTTTCTGCTTTCTTATATCTTTCTTAATTTGTTATATTTTCCTTCTTGCAGCCTGTGGCACTTTATAGAGACCACCACCTGCAGTTTCTTCCGGACACATGGCGATACAGAGAACTTACCACTGTCAGCTTCTCTTGCATACTTTGGTATAAAAAAATACCCATTACCTTTTATTTTAGTAACGAGTATTTCCATTTTCTATTCATTTTATAATATGATACAAGGGTCAAAAGGTCATGCGAAAGCATGACTTATTGACCCGCAAAACACCGAAAAGCAGCCATTTTTTCGTAGAAAAATGAGCGGAATTGAGGTGTTATACTTTAATCTATATCATCTAACTCTGTAATTCCGGATTCTCCAGTTTCAAAGATTTCAATATCGTCATCATCGTCCAGATATCCTTCTTCCGGTTCCGGAATATCGATACGTTCAATCTCATCACTGTCCAGATTATCTTTCTTCTTTGCATCCAGATCATCGATATCGAAAATTTCTGTAACAGTGGTTCCACTTGCTACATCATCTTCATTCTCTGTTGTTTCCATTTCCTCTTCTTCCGATTCATCTTCTTCCAGCCACATTCTTGCCTTTTCCACTTCGGATTCCATGGATACTTCTTCTTTGATCTTTTTCGAAAAGATCTTTTCTTTTCTTCCGATCTTTCTTGACTGCATCATAGTCTGGATCACAATACCGATCACTGCAATCGCAATGCTCAGAACATATCCAATCCATGTTACTTTCGTCATACCAAGTAAAAATGGAAGAATCATTCCTGCCTCTACGCCGCCAACAATACCTGTCACAAAGATTACAAGGAACTCTGCAAATATCACTGTAAGGATTGCCAGTATCAGTGATACTACTGCACAGATGATCAATACTACCTGAATTTCTGATTCGATCAACATAACAAATGTAGCAAATGAACAGCAGAATGTCATAACGAATATTCCAAACTTACGTAACGCCGCACATAATACGCACAATACAATTCCACAAACCGCTATAACTGCAATTGATAATGTTGTATTCAGCCCTGCTGCGATCGCAATTGCCACTCCGGCTCCTGCACCAACAATCAGACCTACGATTGCAGATATCACTCTTACTAATTTAAGTCCAAATAATGCCATGATCACGCCCACAACTACACATGCAATCATAACCCCTGTTATTACCGGCGACTTGGCTGCAACAAAAATACTGGTAGGCCCGTCTGCCGAATTCAAAATACTTGTTACACTTTCCATATTCATATTCTACTCTCCTTTTGCGTTGAAAAGGCTGTGCATCCAAAGATCCACAGCCCCGTTCATTCCAAAGTATGCATGAGAAAATGTTACTACCACATCTCTCTGTATATTTCAGTTTTCTTAGAAAGCTACTGCTCCGGTCTCTGTCTCGTTGATTACGTAATATACCGCAGCCTCTTCTGGTTTTATGTAGAGATCCATTGTCTTAATATCTCCAACTTTATGTCCAGATGAAGTCCATGCCTTTTTCACTCTGGCAATGATTTCTTTTTCTTCAACCTGCTTTCCAAAATATTCAACATATGCATTGACCTTAACTTCTTTTTTTGCGGTTGTCTTTCTTGTTGTAGTTTTCTTAGCTGGTTCTTTCTTTGCTGTCTCTTTTGCTGCTGTTTTCTTTGTCTCTGTCTTCTTAGCAGTTGTTTTCTTTGCTGCTGTCTCTTTTTTTGTAGTTGTTTTTCTTGTTCTTGTCTTCTTAGCTGGTTCTTCTTTTGCTGTCTCTGTCTTTGTAGCTGCTGTCTTTGTAGTTTCTTTTTCAACAGTAGTTTTCGGTGTTTTCTTTGTCTCCACTTTTTCTTCTGTCTTTACTTCTGCTGCTTTTTCAACCTTTGTCTCTACTGGCTTAGCTGTCTCTTCTTTTGCTGTCGGTTTTACTGGCTCTTTTTCTATCTTCTTTGGCTCTGCTGATGTCACTGCCTTTACTGCTGCTTCTTTCTTAGCTGGTTCTTCTTTTACTGTTACTGTATTTGCTGATACCTTAGCAGTTACATCCTTTATAGTTGCTGTTGTTTCTTTTTTTGTAGCCATTTTATTTCCTCCTAAATCTTCCTAAGCCTTATTACCTAGTTGTCAATATTATAACACATTATTTTAAAAATGCAATTCCAACCAAAATCCTCTATATTTATACACCAAAAATCTCCAGAAGCAGTCCTGCTATGACTGCAATTCCATATAATACTGCAATGATCTTTAAGTTCTCTTTTTTATCCGGATTCACCTTAAACAGTACTACAAGTCCGATTCCCGCTCCGGTACATAATCCTGCAATTACAGATGCGAAAGAAATCGCACCACTTAGATAAAGCTGGGTTAAAATTACCGATGCCGCACAATTCGGGATCAGACCGATCAATGCTGCAATGAACGGCTGAAACACCGTATCTCCAAGCATCATTGCCGAGATTTTATCTATTCCAAGTACCTCGATACAAAGATTCAAAATTGCAGTAAATACAAACAGATATAAAAATATCTTCCCAGTATGACGAAGTGCCGGTTTTACAATCCCCGCTGAATGTTCATGACATCCACAGTCATCACAGAGCTCTCCTTCATGCTTTGGAACTGCAATTTTTTTCTTAAAGAATATATCCACAAGATATCCTGCAACGATTGCAATAATCACCTTCACCAGAAGTAATACACCAATCTTTCCTGCATATTCCGGGTTGCCCATAATAATCAGTACCGCTTCATCAGAAGTTGCAAGAAATACTGCAATCAGTGTTCCTATCGTAACGATTCCTCCTGAATACAGATTTGCCGCCATTACCGAAAATCCACACTGTGGGATGCATCCTACAATCGCACCAACAACAGGACCTGCCTTATCTACTTTTATCATGAGTTTTTTTGTAAAATCACTGGAATAATGTTCCAACGCCTCTATCAGCAGAAAGGCAACAAACAAAAACGGAAGCATCTTTACACAATCAATCGCTGCATCTAATAATACGTCAACAAGCATTTCCATTACTATTGTCTCTCCTTTATTCATTTTTTTGATAACATTCTTATTCTAGATGCTGGAGTCACATTTTTCAAGCAAAATTCTGCCCAGACTTTATATTATTTTTCTCAATTATTCTGTATAATACAATATATATAGTATTTTACAGAAGGGACGTGAATCTATGAGTACATTTGAACGAATCCAGTCCGGCCTTCCGGGACTTGACTCCATGCTCGATTCCATTCGGATGGGTGATAATGTTGTCTGGCAGGTATCCAGCATGGATGATTATCTGCAATTTGTAACTCCGCTTTATAACCAGCTGCAAAAAGAAGGAAAAGAACTTCTGTATATGCATTTTGCCGGTCATACGCCTCTGCTTCAAAAAAGTCCCGGTATCCGGATCTATGTACGAAGACTTTCTCATGCCAAATGCCGCCGGTGTCGGATATTCCTACAGTGCCTATAAATG